>NZ_AP025020.1 GCF_019977735.1 Calothrix sp. PCC 7716
CCCCTATCACTTTATAATGAACATCCGGTCGGTAGTTTATTGGTTTGGGAAACAAAAACTGAACTTGCCGAAAGTCATGCACGCGGAGATGGTAAGTTATCAGCTGGTTCTGTCAAGCTTTTACTTGATGGACAACAACGAGTAACTTCACTTTACGGTATTATTCGCGGTAAGTCTCCGCAGTTTTTTGAGGGTAACGATGAAGCATTTACGGGATTATATTTTAATCTAGAAGAAGAAAATTTTGAGTTTTACGCACCACTCAAAATGCAAAATAATCCTTTGTGGATAAATGTGACAGAGTTGA
Organism: Calothrix sp. PCC 7716; assembly: GCF_019977735.1. GTDB lineage: Bacteria > Cyanobacteriota > Cyanobacteriia > Cyanobacteriales > Nostocaceae > Dulcicalothrix. The sequence goes on from NZ_AP025020.1 coordinate 308, forward strand.
TGCAAAATGGTGCTGGTACATTTATGGTGCGTTTGCTTGAAATTCCGGACTTTCGCACCAAACTTGATACTTATATTAAACGTATTAATAAAATTGACCAGATAAAAAGCATTGATTTACATATTCAGCAAGTCAGCGGCGCCGATAAAACCGTTGATGTTGTTGTCGAAATATTTAACAACGTCAATAGTGGTGGTACAAAGTTATCTAAAGGCGATTTGGCACTTGCTAAAATTTGTGCTGAGTGGTCAGACGCACGTAACCAGTTAAAAGCGCGTCTTACTAAATGGAAAAAAGTGGGGTTTGATTTTCGGTTGGAATGGTTGCTTCGATGTATCAACGCGGTAATTACTGGAGAAGCAATGTTCTCTGCACTCAAAGATGTTGATACTGCTACATTTCAAGACGGATTAAATAAAGCTGAAAAAGCTATTGACACTTTACTTAACTTAATTTCTAGCAGATTAGGACTTGACCATGATAGAGTCCTGGGTAGTATTTATGCATTCCCAGTTATGGTACGCTACCTCGTACTCAAAGGTGGGCGCCTTGAGAATTACTTTGAACGTGATAAATTACTTTACTGGTATGTTCACACTTTATTATGGGGACGATATGCAGGTTCAACCGAAAGCGTATTAACTCAAGATTTACATGCACTAAATGAGGATAATGCACTCGATAAGCTTATTGAAAACTTGCGGCAAAATCGTGGTGATTTAACAATAAAACCAATAGATTTTCAAGGATGGAGTACAGGCGCCAGATTTTATCCTCTACTATATATGCTCACTCGCGTTTATCAAGCTAAAGATTGGGATAGCGGTGTTGAGTTATCCAAACATCTCTTGGGTAAACTCAGTTGTCTCCAAGTGCATCACATTTTCCCCAAATCTATACTTTACAAACATGGTTTCCCAAAATCTGAGGTGAATGCGCTTGCTAATTTTACTTTCTTAACTCAAGAAACCAACCTCAAAGTTTCCAACCGTCACCCATCAGAGTATTTTGAAGCATTTGAGAAGACTCAACCAGGCGCCGTTGCAACTCATTGGATACCGATGAATCCTGAGTTATGGCAAATTGAGAATTATCGCGAGTTTTTGAATGGGCGCCGTGAGTTACTAGCTTACAACGCTAATCAGTTTCTTAATAGCTTACTATCTGGTAGTATCCCTGAATCAGAACAAACAGCTACAATTGAAGTTTCTCTATCGCCAGAGGAACAAGCCTTGAATGATATCAATGGTTGGGTGCAAGAGCAAGGATTGCCACCAGGTCAAATAATGTACGAACTTGTGACCGATATTGTACTTGATTTGGCATGGTCAAACGGATTGCAGGTAGGTAAAAGTCAACCTGTTGCTTTAATTCTCGAAAAAGATAACCAAGTTGAAGCTGTTGCTAATAGTGCTGGATACCGTTACTTTACTAGCATTGATAGCTTTAAAAATTACGTCAAATACGAAATACTAGCGTTGGATGTAACCGCTCAAGAGGCGCCTGTGCTGGTTTAATAGTCAGTGTTTACCCCAGGAGAACGATTAAACTTTTACTAGCTTTCCTGGCCCCTGCTAATCTTACAAGGCACTTGAATAAAACTTTATTTTTCTTAAACTACTTCTTTATTCCGAACTCAGGTTAAACACATTCGACATTAACAAATTGGTTTGATACAACAGATTATATAAATAATTTCTAAAAATATGTCTACCGAGCAAAATCAACCCAGAGAATTTGATGTAGTACTTGGAGGGGAAACACCACCGCCATTAGGAGGTGCAGTTTTAGGTGGAATAGAGGGTGTTAAAAACCGTTTGGCAAGTACAGATATTGAAGCGCATATAACAGCATTAAACGAAGCATTAAATTATGGTAATATTGGCATAGATTTTGTCATTAAAGAATTAGATAGCAAATCTAGAAGACTAAGACACCACGCAGCTAATTTACTACAATCTAGGCAAGAAATTAAAGCTAAATTAGCATTAAAAAATTACAAATTTTGGATTGGATTTGAAAAATTAAATGGATTGCCAAATAGGCATGTAACGACTTTTGCAAATAGGAAAGTTATTGAGTATGATTACAACTCAAGTATAATTACTGGCGATACTCTTAATACAGCTTTTGCATTGAGGTCACATCGCTGGAGAAGTAATAGTGAAGGTATGGACTGTGCAGACAAATTTAAGTCACTTGTAAAAAACTATCATCGTAAAGGTATTGAAGCATTAGTATTTGGATTATGGCATGGTTTTAATTATAACTCTAGTTATCATCCTGTTGCAAATGCTCTTGCAGAATCTAAGAGAAGTTTGAAAAATCTTAAAGCTGTATTTATTGGAGATATTGAAGATTCTGAATGCATGATATCCTCAATTACGCAAAGCAATGTTACACCTATATTAGAAGCATATCCTAATTTAGAAGTATTAAAAATTCGTGGTGATTCTGGTATTTATCCGCGTACTTCTGGATTAGCTTTTGACCCCTTACGCCACAATAAATTAAAAGCTTTAATTATAGAGTCCGGCGGACTTCGTAAAGAAACTGTTAACCAAATTTGTAATCTAGTATTACCAGAATTACAATATTTAGAATTGTGGCTAGGTAGAGATGAATATGGGGGAACCTCATCAATTGAAGATGTAATGCCAATAATTAACGGTGTATTTCCTAAACTCAAGTATCTTGGCTTGAGAAATAGCGAATATTCTGATGATATCGCTACTGCATTAGTTCATTCTCCAATATTAGATAATTTAATCGAGCTAGATTTTTCTATGGGTACTTTAGGAGATGAAGCAGCAGAAGCTTTATTAAGTTGTCCAAAAATTCATTATTTAGATACACTTGATATTTCTGAAAATTGTTTATCAGACGAAATGATTCAAAAACTTAAACAATTAGATATAGAAATAATTGCTAATGGGTATCAGAAAGATTCAGAAGACCGTTACTGCTCTGTTGCTGAATAATTAAATGGAATCAATTTTTAGCATCACATGGTGCCCATTTACTCCGTAATACCTACGTATAAACATTTAAGATACCTTAAGTCTTTTAAGGAAAAAGGGATGTATATTTTACATCCCATTTATAAGGTGCAATATAAAGACAATTAAAAATTTAACTTTGAAAACGAACGGCGCCATTTTATAAGTTCATTTTGCCGTGGTTTATTATAAATATAGATACAACATAGTTTTAGCAGTTACGGAAAAATTCAAATACTTTTTAAGCCTTTGGTAATTTGCCTGTACTATAGTTAAATAGTATTACTACAAGTTAGGTTGTCCATATTGTTGCCTATGTTACTTTTTTGTGATAATAGTGTTCATTATTGACTCATAGTGTTAATACACAAGTTGTTTGCAGCTATTAGGGGCAAGTCGCAATTATGGCAGATGTCACAGAACAACAGCAGCAAGAAATTGTAAAATTACGAGAGTTGCACTTAACACCGAAACAAATTGCTCGTAAAATTGGTTTAAAAGTATCTGATGTCAATACAGCTATTCAACTGAGAGCAGAGGAAACTGTATTAATTAGAAAAGCTACAGGTGAGTTAGACCCCGTATATCAATGTTTGGTAACTCCTAATTTAATTAGATTACTACCAGATAATTCTGAGTTTCAACAGCTTAAAAATTCAGTTGGAAATGTAGAAAATGTTATTGATGAAGACGGTGATGGTTTTATCAACGGTTTAGGGTATGTGACAGTCGCGCGCGAAGGTAAATATAATGAGTTAACCATTTGCACTTTTCTTTTAGACTATTGGTGTTTAGGTGTTAAAGATGCTATGACACCACGTAAAGTTAATCGGGCAAAATATAAAGACTCTATCAATAAATTGTTTGATGCATTCCCCGAACCACCTCAAGAAGTACCTATCTCTATTGCACAAGGTATGGTTTATAGTGCATTGGAATATGCAGATAAATTAGGATTTCAGCCACATCGAGATTTTGCTGAGTCGCGTTCGCATTTGGGTGACTGGAATGAAAAAATTCGTATTATATGTGGTCGTCAAGGAAAACCTTGTTATGTAGATGGACCCTATGATGACCCGATGAAAATTCTCGCGACGCTAAGAAGCAGCGTTGGTGATGGTAATTTTGATTATTTAGTCCAGGTCAAGCCAGATGGATATTTTTAAATAACAACAACTAAATTTTTACTGCTAATATGGCGCCTTGGCAGATACTACTTTTGTAAAAAATTATATCTACGTAGAGACGCGATTAATCGCGTCTCTACAACGTGTGAATTTTATAATTTTTTGAAGTTAGGCGCCAGGACATAATATTACTGGCGCCTGTTTAAATTAGATATGCGTTTACTTCTTCTTCGCTTTTTGTAATTAATAACATCATGTTTGAGTGACATGAACGGGTAAATATCTCCACAAAAGTGAAAACCGATAGCTCCAAGCAGCCCAACAGGTGAGTAGAGCAATGCTACAACAATAAGATAAAAAGTAATGTGCGTAGTAATTTGTAATTTCCCTTGATAGATATGATTCCCAATATTGACAAATAATCCTATAGCAATAGCTAACCAATGATTATTTATATAAATGCCTAATTGATGTACTAATATTCCACGGAACATCAATTCTTCGGTAATTGGATTAAGTAAACATATAGCTATTAGTAACAATATTTTTTGAAGTTTATGACGTGGCATCAACCTGACTAGGACTCTATAAGTTTCATCTTCTAACACTTCAGAAACTTTTAACAATTTGAATATTTTATTTAGTCCCAAAACAAATATAATATAGCAAATAATGCCTACAATCAGAGAAGCCAGTGGGAATATTGTAAATTTTAAACCAACTGATAAAAAATCCCATCCCATGTTATAGGATATTGTAAAAAATACTAGTAATATTATCTGAGTATATAAGACTGGATAAGCAAAGTGAGACTTTGGTCTTTCTATTTTTAAATATCTTTTCTTTTGCTGCTTTCTAATTAATAGTCTTTGATATACGCTGTTCACCACATTTACTGCACTCACAAAAAGTACAAACCATAGAACAAGTGTATTTAATGGTGGTAATTCTATTTTCACTATTTTCAGGCGCCGTTCGCTGTATAGCAGATACTACTTCATTATGTTACCGGATTCATTTACAGCCTACAAAAATTTTATACTCAAATCTTAACTATTACATCTAAGTATCCTGTAGATTTTGGGTTTTAGCATAAATTATTAGTTACAAAACTTAATTTTTCTCAAACTATTAAATAAGGCTTGTATTAGTAGTAAGCTTATTTTTGTCTCAATAAATAAATTTTACGTACTATGTTTGAATCTGATGAAGAAGCTGATTTTGTCGAAGACGAGGAATATCCCGAAGAATTGCATCCAATTTCTGAAGTATCAGATTGGATATTCGACCTCGTTGAAAAATTAGAACGAGTACAAAAAAGACTGGATAACTTTGAAGAGGAGTATCTGCAAGCTGATAAAGAAACGCGCGCTGAGATGGAAATGCCCTCAGAATGGTTATTGAAAGCTTGGATGGATTTTTTAGAGCGCGCGGATGGTGAGGTTAATAGCTTGAGTGACCCTATATAACAGCGTATATTATTTGTAGAAAATGTTTTATTCTAAAATTCGTATATTGTAGAGACCGGGTTAATACGGTCTCTACATTATTGGTTTGTTATGCGTTCTTGGTTCTTTTGCTTAACTGTGTGCGTTATAATATAAAAAAACAATAAGGTGAATAAGCTAAATATTAAAGATGGTTCAGGTACAGGAGTAACTTTTCTTGAAGTGTAAGTAATGCCAATAGGACGTAAAAGTTTGTTAGTAGTAGGTACAAATATTGCATTAGTATTACCAGGCGAAGGTAACTCATTACCACTTATTGCATCATAACGTAGGATGGCGCCTAAATTACCACTATTGGCTGTATTATCAAATCCAACAGTATAAAGAAAATTATTATCGTCTAAAGTTAAACTGCCAATAAAATTACTGCTTGGAATTGTACCCGTATAGTTAGTCGATAAAGTATCAATCAAAGCCCCTGTTTTGGAATTGTAACGCCTAATATCATTCGCAAAATCGCTAACGAACAAATCGCCATTAAGAGCTTCTTCTAATCCGAGAAAACTAACAAAACCAAAACTTGATGGTGATGGTGTTGGTTGGTCTATGAATACAGTAGATGTTTTTGTTGGAATATCATAACGCAACACTTGAGAAGGTAAACCAAAGCTAAAATCTGGTTGACCGTTTAATGCGACACTACCTTGAGTTGTTACATATAAACTACCGTCGGTGCCAAATAATAAACCGTTAGGACCGTTTAATCCTCCAGGTTTACCATTTCCTTGTGCAAAAACATCAATAAACGCTCCTGTTTTACCGTCATAGCGTAAGATTTGGTCACTCAGAAAGCTACTAACATAAAGATTACCATCGGAACCAAATGCTGTTCCATAGGGACGAACTAACCCGCCACCTGATGCAAAAGTATCAATAAATTGTCCGTTTATTCCGTTATATCGAAGAATTGCAGAATTTTCTATTGTGTCGCCACTCGATACATAAAGATTACCATCAGCACCAAATAACAAATTATCCGGCGCCTTTAAACCTCCGCTACCAGGAGTAATAAATTCACCCAAAAAATTTCCATTCTGTTCGTCAAACAATACTACATTGTCACCTCTAGTATTTCCAACCAGTAAAACTGCATTCGCTGCTTCTAGCCCAATACTTAAAAGCGATGTACCCAAAACTACTGCTGCCTGAAGTAAAATTTTCTTACTATTCATTTTTTATCTCGTGTTGCAGAATGGCTTTTAAGTAAAAATACCAGTAATCATCTAATTTTGGAACATCAACGCTTGAAAATACTGCTAAATTTACGGAATCTTAATTTTATGTTTAACTTAGACACACAGAGTGGCGCCGTTATTCATTACTGAAAGGCGCCTGTTTTACAACAAACAAGTATAATTATTTTACAAATTATACTCATCTACGGCGCCGAGTGCTTTGAGGGTGGGTTATACTTTCCTTTATGATATAACTTTAAAAAAACGTATTAGCAGTTAAAATGGTAGGAAATATCAATAGAGATTATTATGAATTTGATACTGTCATTGTTAATGAAAGCGGTCAAGAAATTAGACGTGAAAGAGGACGAGCAGAGTTTTTCATAGAAGATTTAGAAAATAATACTTTGTTGGAAATCGTTAGTATTCCTGCTGGTAACTTTTTAATGGGTGTTCATCCAGAAGAAATTACAAAGTGGAGAAGAATATCTCGTAGAAAAAGAGGAGATAACTTTCTTGGCAAAATTTATAATGATTTAAATATAGACGCATTGGATGATGTATTCGCTAATAATGATGATGCTTCAATGCAAGGCGTAGGCTCAAGTCATCGTGTAACTTTACCTTCTTTTTGTATTAGTAAATTTCCAATAACACAAGCGCAATGGCTTGCCGTTACTCTTTTGCCTCAAGTTAATCTTACACTTAATCCTCAACCATCACATTTTAAAGGAGCAAATTTACCTGTTGAGTGTGTATCTTTTTACGAAGCTGTGGAATTTTGTAATCGTTTATCTCAGAAAACAGGTAAAACCTACCGCTTACCAACTGAGTCAGAATGGGAATACGCTTGTCGTGCAGGAACTACAACAAGTTTTCATTTTGGCGAAACCATAACTACTGATTTGGCTAATTATAACGGTAGTTATTATACATATAATTTTGAATCAACAGGAAAATATCTTCAACAAACAACACCTGTGGGAAGTTACGGAGTTGCAAATGCATTTGGTTTATACGATATGCACGGCAATGTATCAGAATGGTGTCAAGACAATTTAAACTCGACTCCATATAAAGGGGCGCCAACTGACGGAAGTGCTTGGATATATCAAACTGATACTTCTCCATCCTTCTTTTTGACTAATTTCTTAGAATCATTGATGGAAAATATGTTTGAAAATCCAAAATATCATGTTTCCCGTGGTGGTTCATGGAAAAATGATGTTTTTGGTGTTACTTCTTGGCAACGTCGTGGTTTAAACCCAGACAATAAGCAAAATTTTATAGGTTTTCGAGTAGTGCAAGCTTGATGTTCGGTAGATTATGATGCTCTTATTATTATTTGAAGTTTACTTACCGAAGCCTTTAACCACTCGTAAATGCTTTTTCTTCAAATTAATTGGATATAAGTGTTGTTCTGGATTATTTAATACTTTAATCCACGGAATTGTAGCGATACTCATTAGGGTAGAACATTGCATGACTTGATGCGGTGGATAATCGTCAAATATTTGGTCTATAAACCAACTCAAAGCTTTACCTCCTCTATATATAGCTGTAATTAATCCAAATGCCATGCATTTAGCTAATAAGTAACCATTTTCTTCTTTATATAAAAAATCGCCAATTTCTTCTACTAACTGATAATGTTCTTTTATATCAAATTTTTTTCTTAACTTTTTCATTGAATCTACCCAATCAGGTGTTGAAGGGTAAAGAATATATTGTTCAGCATGGTATGTGTAGTTTTTCCTACCTATAGAGTTACGATACTCGTTAAGGTCATTTTCCATTATTAATTTGTAAAAATCTTCAGCTTCATTTTTTGTCAAGTGACTACTAGGAATAGATAAGCTTCCGGTTTGAAGAAATTCATTAATCTTTTCTTCGCCATTTACAGGAGTCATGCTATCTTTATGAGTTCCATTTAAGCATTCGCTATTGTTAAGTAATAATTGCCAAAAATACTTTTTTAATAACGCTTCGATACTTTGTTCAGTTAATTGCCGCATATGCTTATGTTAGTAAGTTGTACTTTTATGCCACGCATTTATTTACATAACTACTTAATACTAAGATAAACCTGAACACCGTAAAAATACTACACGATAATGTAATATACGCTTCAAGTGGCACCGCGTTTGAAAGTGCATAATTGTGTCCAACTGGTTTACGAAAGTAGGTTATCAAGTTAAGGGCTGGATTGACAAATTTGCGTCAATCTCAATCAAGGTAACTTTGGCATTTTCTACCACTGTATTTCCTAGCAACGTGTTCTGCAAGGCTTCAAATTTAGACTCGGCTTTTATAATCCGTTCATAATGTAAAATCACATGGTAAAGTTTTTTGATTGGTTCAGAAGACGCAGAACGCTCTACTGCTCCCCAATCCTGATTTTGACTTTCTTCTGCAGTCTGGCGGTATTGGCTGGCTAACTGTTCTAATGCAATGGCTATGGCATGTTCTTCGCTTTGACCACAGCAACGAATCTCATGCGAGAGTTGGTCAACAGAGGGTGATATTTGACAAACAAACCTTCCATTATCATCAGAGAGTACATTAATTGTAACTGTTTTGGTGATTGAAGTCATAACTGGCTTGTATTAATAATAATAGAAATAAAGGTTATATTTCAGTCAACTCTTGGGAGCAATAATTAGCTTTCTCTGTGAGATTGCCAAAGTATAGCTTCATCACCTTGGAGTTCTTCGAGGAAAACTGGTATGTAGCCGTCAACAAGAGGATAACCATACAATGCTACCCCTAAAATTATGAAAAAATCACTGTGTCTAGGAAATCTGGAATTTGCATTAACTGGAACTGCTTTTTCATAGCCTAATTCCGGCAGGGAACGGCTCACCCAAAGTGCATTGTCATTCCAAAAATAAGGTAATACTATCGGCGGATACCAATCTCCTTCTTCGTCATGGCTTTCAAAGTAAACAGATATTCCACCCGGAAAGACATTATATGGCTGTGGTTTACTAGGTAATGTTTTAGACATTATCGAAACGTTACGCATTTATTTAAGATTATATACTTAACCAACAAGATTTTATTCATAGAGGTCTTGTAACCTTGAATTTACTTCTTTTAAATCAAACTTAGATGGCTCAAATTCCTCTTCTAACCATTCCATTTTTTCTTCGTATTCTGGGTTCTCTGTGTCATTAAGTATGGTTAATAATTCTGCGTATCCCCAGGCGCCACCACAGTCTTCAGGTGGGCAAGCTCTTTTACCAGCAACACATACTGGGTAACGGGTATCAGGCGCCGATGCTAATATTTTTTCAACTAAAATTTCATGTTCCCAGGAATCACCAAAATCGTAAGTGTAATAAAACTTAATTTTTTCGCTGCTACCAATCAGTTTACTGAGTTTTACATTTTTCTCGTTATGCAAATCAGAATTATAATCTTCATCCGGTACACCATATTCCATACCATAAATATTCCAAGAGTGTAAGTGGTAATCATCCCAACCCATTGCCTCCTGAACAATACTGTGTAATTGCCCAAGTGTTGTATTACTTTCTACTAACACTCTTCTCCAAATTGGCGGTTTGATTTGTCTGAGTGTAATTTTTAACTGATATATGTTTTGGGTAGATTTTTTCGGCGCCATACTTACATCAATGCATAAAACTACAATCATCTTACAAGAATTTTTTAGCCAATAGTAATGATATTGAGGCTCGTCTAATTAACCTGACGCTCTTCATTACTTTGTACAACTAAAAGAATAAGGTAAAAAATCCTCTTCAGTAAGATGTTTACAGGCGCCTAATCGGTTAATTATCTTTTATCATAAGTATAAACTGATTATTGCAAGCAACTTTTTATACTTGTATGATTACCTTCGGCTTGTAACCAAGCCGATAAAACATGATAGTATTTGGTCAACAGCAATACAAACTAGAGATTTTTGTAAAAACTTGTCATCAAAAAATTTTGGTTCATATGCTGAAACCCTTACTAATTGTTGATGTTGGTTCCTTAACCTGCTCCTATCTCCATTCCTACGGGTTGTTTTTGTGATTGTGATGAGCGTTCTGCTTTGACTTGTTGTACGTATGCGTATCGGGCTTGGAAATCTTGCGATTGCTCGCGCGTCATTGGTTTTTCTATCTTGTCTCCATAAGCTTTCATCATTAAGTTTCCTTCTAAGTCCCGTACTTGCAGGTGTTTTCCTGATTCAACAATTTGCATTTCTGCTTTGGAGGAGACGAAAGCTTTACCTGGCATTTTCTCAATTTTGGCTTCTTCCCTTTTACCACCTGCCCATGTTTCAACTGGCACTTTCCCTTCTTTTCCGTATACTTCTACCATGTCACGCAAACCTGGTACAGATTCTTTGGTAAGCTGTTTGCGCTCTATGTAATCAAAGTTATCTAAGTCTTTTGTTAATAATCGATTATGGGTGACTTCATTACCTTTAGCTTTCAGAACTCCATCCGGACGGTAAGTTTGTTCTATTTTACCTGTATCATGCCGCAGGAAAGTTTGATTGGACTTATCAATTGATAAATCTCCTGTTGCTTCGTTACGTGTAATTGTATAACCCTGAACTGCTGCTATTTTGACACCAGGAACTAGTTCTTTTCCATCTTGCTCTAGTGCTTTTGAGGCAACATTTAGCACAAATTGTGATGCGCGCGCTACAGATTCATCGCGCTCTTGCCGTAAATTTTCTGGAACTGGCGCCTTACTTACTGCCATTTCTTGAATCGCATCTATTGACACAGTACCATGATAAGCGCCTTGCCTGTCCTCAAGTTTTGACATCTGGAACCATTGCCAGTTTTTAGCATTTTCTTCACGCTGTACTTGAGCTTGTCGCTCTTTTTCTTGTACAAATTGCTGAGTTGAGGAGCGTACATTACTGTCTTCGGGTAGATTCGATGCTTCGATACTGTTTTTGATGATTTCAAAGGGAGTTACTGACTCAAACGCGACAACCGAATTATTTTCTTGGCTAACAATATCAGCTCCATTTGTTTCTATTTCTGGTTCTACTAATTTACTTTCTATTACTTGACCTTTCTCAAACCGAAATACTTCTTGTTCATTCTTTTCTATAATTATTGCTTGTTTAAGATTAGATGCTTCTCCTTTTTGACCAATTGCGGGAGCATCCATATCCATTGCGGCTCGCAGTACTCCTACACGAGTGTCTGTCAGCTTGCTCATTTCTGGTTCTTGTCCAACTACTCCTTCATATACTGAGTTCTTACCCATCTGGATGTTTATTCTATCTCCAGATTTGGCATCCATTCGATTTGCTAATTCTTGGATGAACTCTTGAGTCTGTTCTAATGTTAATAAATTACGATTTGCTGCCATGTTTTTATCTCCTTATATAAATCTATTTCATTGACACAAAACGCACCAAACTGTTTTTAATTATTGTCGCTTTCATCCATCCATAAATGTTTACCAAGAAGGTTTTTAATCCTATTTAATGCTTCATAACCACCAATGATGATTAATCCTGATTGCCCGTCTACTTCTATTTCTAAAATCTCGGCGCCGCTATTTGCTGGTAATTGAATATTTGGTATTGCGTTTACTTCTCCTTGTTCGTTCCATCCTGCTATCCAGCAGTCATCTACATAAACGTTTATTTCTTTAGGTTGGTAATTTTTGTCAAATTCTGGTAAATGTTTATATTGACTGATTGATTTGTTTACTGATGGATATAATTCGAGGATTACATTAACTTCGTTTACTTCTAATGGTTCGACGTTTGACATTTATACTTTACCTGTAGCAAGTTACGTATTTAAAATAACTGTTTATATTTTTATTCTACGACTGCTTATGGTTGTGCATTTTTTGATATCTATCTTTGGGAAGATTTTTTTACCACAGAGGCACAGAGACGCAGAGAAGGAGAATTAATGTACTGTTTTTGGTAAGTATGAGTCTCGTGTTCTGGCGCCTGCCATTTTCTTCGCTTGTTTCTTCGTCCACATAGGATAAGGTTGTAAGTCAGGTATTTCATGCAAATCTTTTAAAAATCGCTGACTTCCTGTTACTCGACTTACGACTTTGGCTATCGTTTTACAACACGAGTGAGGATACATAACTATCTGTGCTTCGCTGAAACGAATTACTATCCAGTTATTTTCTACAAAATACTGATTACGACGCGCGTCTGCTGGGTCATCAATACAGTGAGTTGGGCGCCGTGATTTGTAGTCATACGGTTCATCTATTTCTATATCTATTGATAAACCAACTTCGTCAAGTATTATCGCAATGTCTGTAGAATATGCGTACTGCTTACCTTTGATTGAAACTGGAAATTCTAGCTGGGAAGACACCCGTCCCGGAAAATATTGCTCAACTATTGCCCTAAACGCGCGTTCTGAAGTTCCTAATGGTGCATTACTTACTCCTGCTGCTTCCTTTACTTTCCTTGCTAATACCATTTTTAGCTTTTTAAGACGGTTCAACCCTTGTTTTTTCTCACTTCTACAACTGAAGTTAACATCGTGGTGATTTCCGATGGTGTCTGGTGTGTCTCTAAATTTTATATAGCTTGATATCCACAGCATAATTGCTACTAACGCTTCTATTACCAGTGGCAACCCTCCATATACTCCTTTGATGGTGCAAATTAAAGCAGCTGCAAAGCTCATAAGTCCAATTGGTAGCTTTAATAATATGTGCCGTAATATACTCCACTTAGGAATAGCATTAGTAATTATCAACTCACCTTTTTCAGCCTGTTTAGCTAAAAAATTTTGTATTTTCCCGTGATTTTTTTGCCTCGATACGACTTTTTTCTCTTCAAAGCTATTTTCTGCGATGAAGTTTAACAGTAGCTGCGGAAATACTATGTAAGGATAACTACTCACTTCTCCTTATATTTACTACTTAAACCGACGATTTTCTTCTGGAACTACCCAGACCCAGCAAAATCCTTCGTCTGCTTGCTTTCCTCCAAAATTAAGCGTTACTTTTAACCGCTGGGCATCTTGCTGGCATTTCTTGGTGTCCAAGTATCCTGCATTCCACTTCATTAGGTCGCGTGCGAACTTTCCCTCTGGAGATTCTGCCCACTGTAATGCATCCAGCTGATTACCTGTTAAACGTTGCGGTTCAGACAGTCCACCTGATAACCATGCTGGGATACTCATGCCTAAAATAAATCCTAGCCCCAATATTGCTGTTACTAATCCGGCTGCTGGATATATTGATGTATACAGGCGCCCAGCTTCTTGTTGTTCTGCTTGTTTAATCAATTCATCTACCGCTGATGCTATTGCTAGCTTTTGACGTTCGACAGTGGCGCCTTCCACTAATTCTAGATTCCGTGATAATTCTTTGTTCCAGTTTTTAAACAACTGTTCTAACCTGTCTGGCGCATCTTCTAGTAATACTTCCAATCTGCCTGTTGCTACCAGAACTAAGAACAATGGGTCATTAGGCGCCAAACTTGATGTTCCCACATAATCCAAAACTCGCTTCCTAAAACTTTCACTTTTTCCTTCCAAAGCCGCATTTAGTAACTTATCTGTTGATGCTGGGTTGTCTGTCATTGTACTAACCCCGTTTCTTCAAATGCTTTATATGCCTCCTTGAGAAAATTCTTGACTTTTTGTTTTGAGACAACACCTAACTCTTTATAGCTGCTAGCTGATGTAAAGTTTATCTGTAGTCTATCTACCATATTCTTTTCCCAATGAGCTAGTTTGGGAAATTCCATCACTGTAAAGTTATATTTACTTTTCGCGTCTTTGTACTCGTCTAATTTCTCTATATAATTCCAGTCATCGCACAAACCTTGATTTTTAACAAAAACGTGAGTTAACCCGTTATCAAAGTGTTTGAGCGATTTTAAGAAAAACTGTACTGAGTCATGCCCACCCGTACAAACGAACCATTTTATAAACCTGATTTTATTTTCATGACCCAGCTTTATTAACGAATTATTATCTATCCAACTTGTAACTTTCTCATACACTTGTGCTGGTAAGTTGACCAGTACCGACTTCTCCACTGCCATCTCGAATATTTTATCTGCTTCTTTATGTAGCTTTTCGTCGTCACTGAAAAACGCTGAAGTACAACCTGTATAAATCTTTTCTATATCTTTATTCGATGAATCGGCATCAACAATATGGAAATCTAAATTTTTATGCTGAATATATTCTATAAACCCTCTTGAGACAAAGCTTTTACCCGCACCTCCTTTTTCTCCGTCTATTAAATGTATTGTATGTGTTTTTACTCCTTTGTATGTATTCTTTTTGTTATCATTACCTTTTTTCTTTGCTTCACTGCTTTCTTCTGTTGGTGATTTTGTTACAGGCGCCTCTTCATCGTTGTTGACCAAACTGTTATCTATCAGCAATTCTCATTTTAAAAAAAATAGAGTATTAACCCCGATTTTGGAATTGCCGATATAGTACTAAGTAACTATTTTTTGATACCGAGAGGATAACTAAAAAATAATTGGGTCGAATAATTGAGTATAAATACTTAGTAGAGTACAGGACTGCTTGAGAACAAACGGGGGAAATCCGGTGGGATAGCTTGGTTTTAAGATAGAGACTTCAATGGAAATAAAAATTTATAATTGTTGCCAGATGATGTAAAATCAGTGAGTAAAAAATATGACAGTGTATCAAATTACTTAAATATGGCTACAAAAGAAACGACTCTAGAAATCCCTGAATTAATCGAATTTTTACGGTCATCATTACATAATTTACCCGACGAAAGGAAGCCAGGTAATAATACAAAATATCAGGTAGAAAATGCAGTGATGGCTGCCTTTTCGGTATTTTTTACTCAATCAGAATCTTTTTTAGACCATCAACGCTTAATGAAAAGTAATAAGGGAAAAGATAACGCAGCAAGTTTATTTTCAATTGAATTAATACCGAGTGATAATCAAATAAGAAACTTATTAGACCCGGTGCCAGCTAATAATATTTTTATGGTTTTTCAAAAAGTTTATGAATGGTTAGAGGAACAAGGAATTTTGAAAAAATTTTTCTACTTAGGCGAAGAACTTTTAATAGCTTTAGATGGCACAGAATATTTCTCATCTAATAAAATTAATTGCCCTCATTGTAACTGTCGTAATCATCGAAATGGAACTACAACTTATTTTCATGGTTGTGTTACGCCTATTATAGTTTCTCCCAATCAAAAACAAGTGATAAACTTAGAACCAGAATTTATTAAAAAACAAGATGGGCATCAAAAACAAGATTGCGAAAATGCGGCTGTTAAAAGATGGTTAAATCAGAATCATAAAAATAAGTATGGTAAGGCTGTAACCCTCTTAGGAGATGACTTGTATGCTCACGAGCCGATTTGTGAGTTAGCTTTAAAACAAGGTTATAATTTTATTTTTGTTTGCCTTGAAACATCACATAAAACTTTGTATGAATGGCTAGATTTCTTAGACAAGAGTGGAGAAGTTACAACCATTGAAAAGAAAAAATGGGATGGGAGAAAGAATCTAATTTATCGTTATCGCTATGCTTCTAGACTTCCATTAATGGATAAAGACTCAAGCATAGAAGTTAATTGGTGCGAACTAACTATTATTAATGAAAAAACAGAAGAAGTTATCTACCAAAACAATTGGATAACGAATCATAAAATCACCGAAAATAATGTTGAGGACATTGTTAATGCAGCGCGCAGTAGATGGAAAATTGAGAATGAAGGCAATAACGTTCTCAAAAATCACGGTTATAATTTAGAGCATAACTTTGGTCATGGTAAAAATCATTTGTGCGAGTTATTATTATCCTTAAATTTATTAGCTTTTTTATTTCATACTGCTTTAGATTTAGTTAATTTGACCTATCAAAAAGTTCGCGAGCTATTAGTAACTCGAACTACTTTCTTTAAAGATATTCGTACCTTACTAAAATATTTATTTTTTCAAGATTGGTCACATGTATTTTCATTTATCCTCACAGAGCATGTCCCATTTAAAAAGGCAAATTCTAGTTGAAAAATATTAATCTATTGAAAGATTAGGTAAAAGTTATTTATTCAAAAAAATAAAAAGTTGTTTATAATTTCATCTAAAATTATCAGTTGAAATCTATTTTTCATGGAAAAATTTATTAAAACTTGTCTATCTTCAGCTTCGGATGATAATTATCTATCAAAAAATGATGCTTCGGCACAAGTTCTCTATTTAAATAACAGAATTTTCTCTATTTTTTTTCAAAATGAGAATTGCTGGTTATCTATATGAAGTGTCACTATTTCATCACTCTTACTTTCTTGCTCTCCTGGCTTTTCAGTTAACCCTTCTTTTGCTAACTCTGCTGTTTGTGTAACTAAATTGCTTAATTTATCTATACCTGATGCCATAACTGTCTCCTTGTGAATATAAGTTTGATTACCATCCAGCTAAACCTGAATCATTAAACTTAGTACTTTTTGTCTTCTTACCTGTTGATACTGTGAACTTTTTACCTTTTTCAATCTCTATACCTGTTTCTGCACATAGGTTATCTACTTGCCTGAGTAATGCCTCTACACACTTCTTTACTATTTGTTCTTTTTCCTCCTCCTCGTAGCTGGGAGAATGTATAACTGCCATTGGTAGCCAAAATGAACGTAATGCTGTCAGCATCATATCCGTTACTGATAAAGCTGGATGTTCTTTGATGTAAACGATTAGTTCTTTATCAAGCTTATTTTGTGGCTGATACCGCCACCTAAAATTCTTTTGCTTTTCAGACTCCATGTTTCTTGCCTCTTTTTGGCTGTGGTAATTCTGCCTCTTTGTCTACTAACTCACTAAAGTATAAAAATGTGCAGTATACATCACATAACCTGCTACCCAGTTCTGAGATATTTACTTCTTCTGGAATTTCTACACTGGCATTCCATGATGTTGGTACTTTACAGTAGTAGCTGTTTAGCTCCTGACTGCCTGACAGATTGATACGGAAGGCAGTGAAATCAAGGTCTGCACTCTAAACAGTAAATGCGAGAAAACCATATTCCGTAACTTATATCTTGAAGAGCTTTTTTGGAAGCAAAACAAGGCTCAGGGTCTTTTGGTAACAAAGGAATTGGGGTTAGCAATTGGCGCCCCTTATGAATAACACCTTTAAGCCAGCTAATACCAATTTTAAGATAGCTTAGACCACGATTCCAATGAGGGTCAACATGTTGACGTAGACCAGCCACTTGTACTGCCATGCCTTGTGCTGTACTATAAAGTAAAGTTAAAGCCGCAACTAAATACAAACGCTCCAATGATTTTGCGTTTCTGAGGCGAGAGTCCTCCAATTCAAATGCACCAGATTTACTGTCAAGAAATAGTTCTTCGACACAAAATCTCAAGGCATATTCATGTAATGTTTTTAAAGTCGGAGGTTCATTTGTAATAACAGCCCAATGCTCAGATACCCCTTCTGGATAAGCGACTACCAGATTACAACGAATCAAACCGTCTTGCCATAATCCAACATTACGATAAAAAGCTGCTTCCCCTTTTTTGGGATAAATTGAAGATGCTTCTATCGGATGGCGCCTAATTCCATGTAACTTTGTGTCACAAGTTATACGTATACAATAATACCAATTACTTGCTTGCAGCCAACTCAAAAAATCATGATTGGCAAAGCCTCTATCTGCAAGCATCATGACATCAGGATGATGGCGTAGTAACCATCTGGCTTTACGCAACATTGGTTCGTATTCTTTAAATGCGACTGTCGCGCTGCCATGCTCTAATACACGCCACAGTAATGGGATTGCTCGACCACAACATACTACTGAGATATGAATCATACAAAAACGATTCCATAATACCGTCGTATCAATGGCTAAATATAATCGATGATTATGCCAATCTTTTAGTGCTGCCATCGCCAATGGTAAATACAACTTCTCGACGCAAACCCTACTATTTTCAAGAAATCTACGCCACCTACGTTCGTAACTTTGGGCTTGTTCTGCATTACTTTGTACGTAGGGTTCCCACGCACTCAAGCTTAACTGCCCACTATATATTAATCCATTAATCATCCAGGCTAAAGTTTTTAAGTGACGTAAGTCACAGTAATTACTGTATTGACGTAAGTATCCAAATACCTGACCATAGAGTTGGGTTGAGTTCGACATGATGCACGCTTGGTATAAGTCTGGTAACTTTACCATCTCATGTTTCTTAACCCTTTTATTGAATTCCCTGATTTTACGCTTGTTTTCAGAGTTCTGTCAGGCAGTCAGGTTTAGCTCCCTTGCTAAGTAATCTGCTGTTCCTCCACAGAAAACTATTTCGCTTGTTTCCCTTGGTAGAGTATTATTTATCCATGACACTAGTACTGATGCGTACTCTGCTCTTGCCATATTAATTGCTCTTTTTAATTTTTCTACTTCTACTGCTTTACCCTCCTTTGTGGTTGACCGTGTTATTCCCTGTAATACTCTCTCATCTATTTCTCCACCTGCCCTAACTACTGTGGGTGTTAAGCTTTCAACATTCTGACCTGATGTTAACGTTACTATCCTCTCTATCATCTGTATCATTCCTAAATTTGACGTTTTACCCTTTTCTACTATTCCCTTGTTAGAAACTAATACTGATGCATTACGATATCCAAGCATTACTATCCCATATACCTTGTCTCTTGATATCTTTGCTGTATTGGCTTCATGTACCAGGTATATTCCTGCTCCTTCTGGTAAACACTTAAAGTAAACTAGTTTTACATGCATTTTTCCTGTTGGACTTATATACTGTGCTAGCTTCTGTTTTACTAACGTTTCAAACTCTTCTTTATTTTCAAACTCACCTGGGGGTAACAATATTGCTAGTGCTACCTCAAAACTAGACTTAAGCTGTAGCTTCTCCTTTATCACCCATACTGCTGCTAGTGTTTTATATATTCCTCTTTCATACTTTAGTTCTTCTAGTCCTGTGTTTGCTTGGTACATTTTTTTTGCTAAATGCCCCACTGTTTGTACCCAATGACTATTTGGTGTATACACCCAAGCTTTATTTTCTGCTTCTGCCCAACCGATTAAATTTCTTTCCCATTCCTTTACTAGTTCTACTGGAACATTGTTAACCTCCGGTTCCATTACTAGTGACGTTATTTCCCCGCTAGCTTTTTCATAAATTATCTTTGTACTGCTTCCCCCAAAGTCTATCGCTATCTTTATTAGCTTTTCTTTCTTTTGAGTATATTTGCTCATATTTTTTACAAGACTTTTCAAGTCATTTAAAGACTTTCCAAGCCAATCCAAGCAACTTTATAAGTTATACTTATATACCTTGTCCTTTAAATTTGGCTTCTTTTGTCTTATACTTTTGTTAGCTTTTTTTAGCTTACATTCTTGCCCTACTCCCTTGTCCTGCCCTAATGGTTGTGAACTACTGCAAACTCTAACTTTAGTTATAGTGTTATAGTAATATCTTGGTATTTGTTCACTTAATTTTCGTGTAGCGTATTTAACGGTACTCACTACGCAATCGTCCTCCTGAAGGGTCGGCTGGCGCCTGACGATTGCTGCGTTCGCCCTACGGGAATATACAAGGGATAATCAAGATGAGCAAGTAATGTAGAAATATTAGTGGAACTTATTTGAGATAATACGATTATAAAAATATTCCTGAAGAGAATAAGAGGATTTGTGCAAAGTAAGGTACTACTAATCAGGGGACAGGATAACCTTATAGTCCAAGCTGACTTATTACAACTAACCCAAAAACATGCTTCCGATTATACTTCGCAGTGGAAAGACCTGCTGAGACAATATGCTCAAGAAGACAAATGGTGGGACTGGGAGTTTAAACTTCAGTCAATAATCAACAAGCAAGGCAACCGCGAAGGTTATGCAATTGAGTATGAAGGCGAAACTCAAGGGTTGATGATGATAGAAGTAGAAATGCATGGTTCACAAATAACCAGAGGAAAACGTCTGGTATATATAGACGGCGTTGCTTCGGCGCCATTAAATAGAGTCAAAATTCAAAACCCACCAAAACTCAGAGGCGTTGGTTCCACACTTTTAATGTTTGCAAGAAGGCGTAGTTTAGAGTTAGGTTATGAAGGCAGGGTTGGTTTACACGCTTTACCGGATGCAGAAGAATTTTACGATGATCAAGGAATGCTAGATTTAGGTAAAGATGGCGATTATGAGGACTTAACCTACTTTGAGTATGGAGTATGGCGTTCTCGTCGGTAAAATAAACGAAGGTAAAATCATGAGTCAACAGGAAGATAACAACCAAGAACTGTTTTTAAATCCAATGGATTTATTGCTCAATGAAGATTGGTTGAGAAAATCCGTCGAGTCTGAAGATAAAGTCGGTGGTAACATCGGCGCCGGCTTAGACTGGGGTGACGCTTTGGGCGAACTTATGCTCAACCCCGAACTATTCGGTCGGTTAATAACCTTACGTATCTCCCTCAACCGCGAAGTACGTTTACTACTCAACGATTGGAATTTAGGGACTATTACTTCCTCTGCCACGAAAACCGCACGAGAACTTTTGGTGCAAAAATTAAAACAACCCACACCTGACATACGCGAAAAACTCACAACTGTTTTAGAAAGGGATGAGCTATTCGGCGAGGAATTTATTTCCAACCGCGAAGTGTTGCGCGAACTAATTACACAAATGCTTACTATCGAGGACTGGGAAAAAATTGCAGCAGTCGCCGCTGACTCGTTGAAAGCGCAAATTATGCAGTATGCTCCAATTGAGAAAATGTCAGCGTAATTTTATAGGTGCCTGTCCTTTAAGTTCTTAAGTTTTTTTAAGCGCTGTAAATATTTTATGAAGAACTGAAAACAATTATTGACAAACCATACCTTAAAGAAATTTCACATTACTCAACGTGAGAAAATGCCATTAAAAAGTTTGCTCACAGCAGGCTTTGCTTATATAGCAACACTTTTAAAAGTGTCTAAGACCGATGGCTACTTACGCAATTTGCAGGATTCAGAAAATTAAGAATTGGGGAGAACTGGGAAGTAGTTCGCAGCATACTACTAGAGAACGTTACACCCCCAATGCTGATTACTCGGTTCAAAATATTCGGCTGATTGGCGCCAGTAATGTAGCATTGGAGACTTTGTTTAGAGATAAAATCGGCGCCCAAACGATTCGTTCAAATGCTGTGTTAGGTGTTGAAATATTGCTGAGTGCTAGTCCGCAATATTTTCGTCCAGATAATCCTTCGCAAGCTGGAGCGTATAATAAAGAACTAGTTGATGAATTTGCAGTTGCTTCTACTAACTGGTTACTCGAACGTTACCAAGATAAAGTAGTGAGAGCGGAGTTACATTTAGATGAAGCTACTCCTCATATTCACGCTTACATTGTGCCAATTGATAATAGGAATCGTCTCAACTCTCGTGCGTTTTTTAACGGTAGGCAACAATTATCCGAGATGCAAGACAGTTTTGCCAATGCTGTAAAACATCTTGGCATTGAACGAGGAGTTAAAGGTTCAAAGGCAACCCATACATCGGTGAAAAAATATTATGCTGAAGTTAATCAAAAATCTTCCAATATAAATTTTGAGGATTTACCTCAACCTAAACAAAATCAAAGTGCTTTTATTTACCGTGAAGAATTAAAACAAGCTCTTCAATCTAATCTTGATACAATTAATAGTCAATTAGCTGACCGCGCGCGTGTTCTCAAAGAAAAAGGGGAACTTGCTGAAACTGCTTTATCTTCTGAACGCGAGCGGCAGAAATTAGAACAGCGTGTCAAGATGCTCGAACAAGAAGTAATCTCATTAAGGTCACAAGCTGAACTTTTGCGCGACTTACCTTTAGATGATGTTGCTTACCAATTGGGACTATTCCTTGATAAAAAAGGCAATAACCGCTGGAGAGGAAATAATCATATTATTAGTATTGTTGACACAAAATTTTATGACTTCGGCGCCAATCAAAAAGGTGGAGGTGGTGCAATTGATTTAGTCATGCACGTCAACCAATGTGATTTTAAAGATGCACTTAAATGGTTAGCCGAACGCTTTAACTCTCAAGAAATTGCTAAAGCTGTTACCCATCATATCAGAACCCAAACCGAACAAATTAGCAAATATAATTTAACCAATAACTCAAATAAATTTACACCACCAGGCGCCGATAAATCTCACTGGCGCGAAGTTCAAAAATATCTGACAAAATCAAGAAAATTATCCGAGCCTTTAATCCAAGCTCTCCACACCAATAACTTAATTTACGCTGACAAAAATGCTAACGTAGTATTTATAATGAGAAATCTCGCCGGAGAAACCACAGGCGCCTACTTACGCGGTACTATAGGTTCAAGGAATCCATTTATGGGATTTGCGCCAGATACAAAACGTACCGCTGGATGGTTCCACCTAACTATCGGTGGACAAGCATCCGACCCAATTACACGCGCGGTTCTCGTAAAATCACCCATCGAAGCACTTTCAATCGCCAGCTTGATGGCACCGAATGAAAAAACATTATACTGTTCTGTAGATAGCGCGCGCTCTTTACCAACCTCCGAATCTTTCAGGAACATTCCCACAATAATTGCAGCTTACGACAACGACCCAGCAGGTGACGAAATTTCTAAACAAATCAAGGAGATAATACCTCACGCCACCCGACTGCGACCGAAAGCCAAAGACTGGAACGAACAGCTAGAAAAACAAACACCCACCCAAACCAAAAAACAAAAGCAGCTAGAGCATTAAAACCCAAATTGAAATGTAGAGACGTGACATGTCACGTCTCCATCAAATTTACAAAAGGAGCCTAAACTATGTCTCGCTGGCAATTTGAGCAATTACAAATGATACTAGGAGCAAGACAAGCTTCACATAACCCACTCAGATTTTTATTTGGAATGTTCGCAATAGGAATGTTAGGCTGTCTTTACTTGTGGCTAAACTCCTTCTCCAAACTTCCTAATAAACCTAAAGAATTAAAAACAGCTGATGACTACGTACAATATGGAACTTCCTTAATTGCCAACAAAACATTCAGATTATCAGGAAGCGAAGAACTAAAACAAAAAGCAAAGTGTGCCGACGCAGTAAATTATTTTAATAAAGCATTGACATTAAATTCCAAAATGCCTACTGCTTATGAAGGTCGAGGTAGTGCTTTTATTTGTCAGGGAAAATACAAAGCTGGAATTTCCGAACTAGAAAAAGCTAAAAATCTTTATTCTGCTCAAGGAGATGAATCAAAAGCTAAATTAATGGACAGCGTTATTAGCATCCATAAACGTAGAAGAGCTTAAATTAAATTCATCTTTCACATTCCAATTCTATTATCAACAAGATAAATAAACATGGGCGAAGCAAAACGTAGAAAACAACAATTAGGTTCTCAATACGGACAATCTGTACCCGTAGAAGAATGTGCAATGCCAGCAGAAATCAACCTTGGAAGCGTAGATGATGCATCACTTTACCAAGCATCAAAAAACTTAGCTCAAATGCCCAAAGATTTTATATCGACATTATACATTTCTATATTAAAAGCTCAACAAATGTCTGAACCCGGTATTGTGTTCGCAGAATCTTTAAAATTTTCTGGCGGAACCGGAGTTGAGGTAAAATTTCGCGATGATATAGAAACATTTGTATATTCTCGCTGTAACATTAAACATCAAGCTCACACATTAGTTAACAAATTAAAAAGTGTTGATTACTCTACCCACCGTGTACTTGCTGTACTTGCAGGAAGTACCAGACCAATTCTTGCCATCAACATATACACATTACCCCAACTTCAAACACAACTAGAAACTCTACAAAAATATATGGAGACCCAAGAAGAATTATTATAGTCATTTAAGGAAATAGCATGTTTTATAAAGTTCTGCTATTTTTATATTAGTACAAAATTAGTGATAACTATATTTCTCTAATTGCTTTTGGTCAAGAGGCAATAAAATGTTCAGTCCACAAAAATTGTTTGGTCGGTCGGAGATGTTATAGTAAGTACTTCTATACTTGTATTAAAAAAGACGGAAGATTCTCCAGAATTTATTTCAAGCCATACCCTTTCTTATTGAGAGTATTGAATAAGGCACCAACTTTTATTGAGGGTAGAAATAAATTTGATTGTTTTGTAATAATGCGAACATTTTATTATTAGCATAGGGTATCTATTACTTGCTGCTTGTTCAGCAATTAGTACTGACTTAAACTATTTGACATGGTGCCGATGTGTGATAATGCTTACGACCGTTTGATTCGCTGTTTGATGGGAGACACCCTCTCTAATATGGGTTCTTTAGTCAACCTTTTAAAATAAATGCATTAAACAATACACGCATGAATCCTATTCTTCTCAGTAATTGGTTATCAGTTTGTGAGCGTGCGGAAGTAGCTTATATTCCTGCAACATATGGTCCATTCGTAAATATTGACGAGATACATCGATTCTGTGAGGGGTTGGGAGATACACCAACACTCGACCAAGCATATCATTGGTTGCGTAAGAACTATCAACCTCAATCAACAATGTGGCGATGGGACTGCTGTAGTACCGAGACACTTAAAGGAAGTATGAGTGCAGGGTGCCTAACAATTCCACCACTACTGGAATTTGATTTTGATGACCCTCGATTTATGGCCGTGTTAGACGAGTTAGAGCGGTGGCAAGAGCAAAAAATTTCTGTTTTAATTCGACCTTGGGTTAAAGCCCGAGTTGAAGCAAATTATCCTGTGGAGTTCAGAGCTTTTGGTTCACGTGCAGGTGTTGCCGTGTCAAGCTACTATACTTTTCGTCCGTTACCAACGACTTATGAAGAAATTGCAATTCAAGTTCGTAAGTTAACAGAGAAACTAGCTGCTCATACATATGAACCAAGTTTCTCTGCCGACTTCTTGCTAACAGAGTCGGGAAATTTGTTATTTTTGGAGGGCGGTTTGGGTTTTACTTCTGGAGGATTGGTTAATGGTTGCTGTTTCGGACAAGAACCAAAACCGGGAGAGATTGCTTTATACTACCATAATTAGTATATTAGTTCTTGCCTACTTAAGAACTAGCCACGAGCAAACTAAGCCAGATATAATGGATACAAATAGCAAATTTGTAAATAGCGGGGCTATTAACTTTTACTGTATACTCCTAAAAAACTTCAACTATTGTTTAATCAAGCATTGCGCTACAAAAATTTTCAATTCTTTAAGTCGAGATAAAACTTCTTGATAATCTTTATTTTTCCCCTGAGCTAAGTATAATTTGGCTGCTCGATTAAAATCTTTATCAGCTTCTTGGGCATTGCATAAATTAGCATAAGCAGTAGCACGATTGTAATAACCTATCGCATCATTTGGATTAAGTTTAATCGCTTGGTTGTAAGCAGCAATAGCATCATTCAAATAAGAATTACGAGATATTCCAATTTGTTGATTACCTAAATGTAATTTGGTATTACCAAGAGAAATGTAAGCATTAATATCATTTTGGTTTAATTTAATTACGTGTGAAAAGTCTTGAACAGCAGCTTGGTAATTATTTAACATTACCATCGTTCTACCGCGATTGTAATAAATATCGCTATCAATAGGGTTAAGTTTAGCGGCTTGGTTGTAATCAACTATAGCACCGCTTAAGTCATTTAATATTCTCTTAACATTACCGCGATTAATGTATATATCGGCATCATCAGGGTTAAGGCGAATCGAATAATTAAAATCTGCCAATGCACCTTTAAAATCGCCATTATCACGTTTAAAATTACCGCGACTAAAATAATTATTACTATCTTCTGAATTTAAACTAATTGCTTTATTGTAATCACTTATCGCCCCACGTTTATCGCCAAGTTTACCGCGTGCATTGGCACGAGTTAAGTAAGCAATTGAAGATTCAGGTGAAATTTTAATCCCTTGATTTGCATCTTCGATTGCACTTTTATATTTACTTATTTTGTAGAAAGCAAAACTTCGATTCATGTATGAAGCAAAATCATTTGAGTCAAGACGAATTGATTGTGTATAATCAGTGATAGCGCCTTTATAATCTCCAAGGTCAGATTTAGCATTGCCGCGATTATAATAAGTTTCAGCGAAATTGGAATTTATACGTATTGATTGGGTATAGTCCTCAATAGCACCTTTTTTATCACCTAATTCAGATTTTGCAATACCTCTATTATGGTATGGTTTGAAGAAATTCGGGTTAAGGCGAATAGCTTGAGTGTATTCAAGAATCGCATCTTGCAAGTTACCGTCATCTTGTTTCTTTTTTCCGCGTTTAAAGTAATCTTCAGCACTGAGGTTTTGGGTAATATAATTTGTTTGAAGCGTTGTTGATAATGTTAACGATGGAAAAATAGTCAATATTATCAAAGATACCAATAATTTTTGCAAAACATAAAGATAAGCCATTAGTTTTAACCAAATACCGTTATCTCTAGTATTCCCTTAGTAAGCGTATAAATTTGAAAAGTACCCATTTGTAGATTTACCTTAAGGGAAATGTCTGAGGCAACCGACCTGGATAATCCAACATTTAATTTATATTTGTTCTAGCTGTTAAATTTATAAACTAGCTAGAACAGCACCTCGAACCCCATCGCTCCACTTCTTTCACAGTAGTGCCAAAGCATCTGCGAGCGCTTGTTCTATCAACTTTAACTTTGTCCTGACTTGTGTTACTTTGTTTCGACGCTCGATACCTTCTCTTGCTTCCAGATTTCGCGAGTCATCACTGTTACCCAAGTGGATTACTCGCACTTTTGCCTGCCTTTCGGACGGTTCAAAAATTGCTTCTGTTGCTGTCAGCTTATTATACTGATAAGCACGACGGTACGATTCGACACCTTGCTCGGTCAAGTGAAACCTTGGACGCTTGACACTATAAGTATGAACCTCGCACTTTTCAGGCGCAATGTATTGTCCTTCAAACTCAGTAAGACGCGAGCGCAGTTCATTCAAACTGGCGCCAACTTGGTTTATTAGTTCATAAATACTCAAAGATTCTAGCGACTGGGGACATGCTCGACTTTTCAACATCATTATCGCTGCTTGGCGCCTGTTAATTTTAATTATTTCCTGAACATATTCCAATTCTCGTTGCCTTTGCGATGCTTGAATTTGCCGCACTCTTATTAACTCAACTTCTTCCTCTGCGGTTAGCTCACTAGCTGAACCACAGGTCTTGTAATTGGGACACTCATCCACCTCTAAACCTGGTTGCATCATCATAGACGCACAACTAAAACCGAAGCCACATTTTTTCTTGGGCATAGGAAATATTCTTTTGTTCTAGTTTTATGTTTATTATTTTAAAGCTATAACAACGTCTTATTAAAGCTATAACAACACCTTAGCGATAAATATAAGTAAACAAAAATTGTATTTATCAATTCAGACAAATGTAACAAATTACATTGTTTAAATTCTAAAATTTATGTGATAATACTTATAAATTAGGGTAAATCATAAATTAACTTGTTAAAAATATACTATATTTAAAACTACATAACCTTTTCTTAACCACAATGCTAAAATAAAGTAATACAGCAAAAAACCATATATCAGAAGGTTAATAACTGACTGCTAATAGCTAGCAAAATTGCACTTAATATACAAGTAGTATTTAAAAAATATTCACCATTTTTATCAATTCGCAAATTATTTATTGAGAGTATTTGCTGTCGATTGAGATGAATAAAGTTTTATGTCTTACCTAAGCAAATCTTCTTACGAGTTCTTATGCTAGATAGAACTTATTAACTCCGTGTGTGATTTTAAGAATACAAATCGCACTCAGATTTTTAGGGTTGCATATCTACCACATATTCAGCAAAACAAAGCAAATAGTTTGCAGTGGTTTGAATAACACTCAAATTATGGAGCAACTGTCAATACACCTAAAGCTTCTCAGGGCATAGTTATAAAAAATTTGATTCCCAAGCGGTTTCAACCTATCCTGAAGCTTTCAAACTCTTGTAAACTAGAATCTTGTTTTTGGTCTACTAGCAGATGAGCATGAATAGTCTAACCTAGGCAAGCCAATGCTAGCTCCGGAGCGCGCAGGACAATTCAAGACCTCCAAACCTGTTAAATTTCAGTACTTTGGAGCGTTTTCGCATTGCTAATGACAACGAAGTTAACAAAGCAAACCCTCAAAGAGTAATAAAGCTTATGTTCTCTAGAAACCAGAATTCAGCCGAATTTCCAAAAGTCGCAACAACATCGTTTCAGTGGCAACAATTTAGTTGTGTTGCTTATAAACTCCCAAGTGGTGATTTAGTTATGAGCGAGCGCCAGATGGCACAAGCAGTTGGAAAATCTATATCCAGTGCTAAAAGTTTTACCAAAAAGCACAATTTGACTGCTATTCAGGTCAAGTTACTTAATACGCAAGTCATTTCAGTCTATCCTTTCTCAACTGTTATTGATTACTGGCAGTATCTTACACAGTCTGGATTAATTACATCTAATTGCAAATGCAGAGTCTGTTTAAAGGAATTGGTAATATCTTTTAAGCCAAACGCCTATAATGCATCTGGAAAGTCTTATTCACAAAATAATGAAGCGACTTTTCCTGTTACCTTACCTCTTGAAAATAAGGCTTCGTTGGAAGTAATTCCGCTACCTGACTCAGAAATACGCATTAGTCTTACATCTGGATTAGGTATAGTTGGGCATACAGTTGAGTGGATATCAGCTCTCGCTTTAACTCCTAAAAAGTTACACAAGTTACAAAACAAAGGATTTACAGGGAGAACTATACGGTGCAAGGTTCACATAAACAACGAAGAAACACTTGTAGATACTCTTGGAATTCGCGATTGGTTAATTATTTGGGAGTTTTTCGCTACTCGTGGCAATACCAAAGCTGGTGAAGTTTTGAGAGCTTGTGCGGAGGAAAATGTCGCACACAGAGTTGAAAAAGTAAATTTGGCTTAATGCGCTGGATAATACTTTTGAATTAAAGCGCTATTTTGCTAAAACTCTTGCAAACGCTGTAACCTAACTCGCGAGAGCAATAGCATCAAAAAAATCGGCTCCTTTTCTCCTTCCCCGTTTTCGGCTCTTCCGTACTTAACTTGCTAAATTAATATTATAATGCCAAGAAAGTAAAGCTCTAATCTCAAAATTGCGGAAATTCTTAAAGCCAAATCCACTTCTTTTTATTAGCTTCAATTTATTATTAATTCCTTCTACAACTGCATTGGTAGTTTTCCTATCAAAGTATCCTGCTACTTCTCCAAACCAGCGTTTAATTGTATTAACACTTTTTTGATAATAAGGCTCAGCTTTTTTTAACCAATCGAGTAACCCTAATATTCCTGTTCCTGGGTCTTCAGTCGTATCAAATAAATTACGAAATTCTTCTTTCAATGAATGCATTATTGCTAATAAAGGAGATGCTTCTCTAATTGTATCTAACTTTATTTTTTGCTTATCTGTTAGGTTCTCTTCTGCTTTTAAAATTGTATATTTGTTACCTTTTAAACTATCAAATATTTTTTCTCTCGATTCAACATTTAATTCCAACGCTGCTTTTTTTTCTGCTATTCTAGCTTGGTTCAACTCTTCGTGTATTATTTTTGTAACATGGAACCTATCCACTGTAACAACGGCGTTTGGGCAAATCTTCTCGATTAAATTTTTATAATTTCCGGTCATATCCATACTTACTTCTTCTATTTGTTCTAAAACTACTTTCCCCCACTTTATCATCACATTCTCTATATCAATTTGTTTTCTTTCTTTAACCAACCCTATTAATTTTCCTGTATCTATATCTACAAGCACGACAATAAATTTTCCTTGACCTTTAACTAAACTTATTTCATCTATTCCTAACCTTACTAAATTACTAACATTTATTGGTAAAATATTTTTAACTATATCTTCAAGCATCGAATAAACTTCTTCCTCGCTTAATCCATTATTTTTGGCTACATTACTTACATCACTATGAATAAGCTGTTTAATAATATTTTCCGCATATCGATGCGTATGCTTTCTTCTTGCTCCGACAAAATCAAGGTCTTCATTAAATGTTTTACAACATTTTTTACATTTAAATCTTCGTCTATTTATATTCAGTATTACTTCCTTATCTCCCATCGGTAAATCTTTAATTAAGTAATTTTGATTTTGGTGCAGATGGTCTGACTTTTTTCCGCACTGTGGACATACTGCACTTTTAGTCTTTTTAGTTACTGATAAAATTAAGGTGTTACCCTCTTGTAGACTGGATTCTACTACTATGTCAGGTAAATTTAACAGTTCGGTCAAAACCCTTTTCATAACTGATTTTACTGAAACAAAAGATGATTATTTTAATATTTTAGCACGTAAAGCACGGGAGAGCCAGTTTTCTAGTCCACCAAAGTTATATATATCAGGTTTAGGAACAAAATTAAGATTGAATGATTTGAAGTGGTTGATTTTATATTGAAGCATTGAGGAGACAAGCATTAACGGTTGTTCTAATGATTGTCGAAGTCCTGCTTTAATATCTTCAATATGTAAACCTAATGCCGCAGATGTAAGCTGTTCAAGTGTCTGTTTGCTAATTTTTTGGTCACTAAAGGCAGTTAAGTCAGTTAGGATAATATACTCAGCCTCTAAATATGTTGGCAGCTTTAATTCTAATATATTAATTAAATTAATGATAGATGATGGCAAGTCTGATTCATTTTGCAATAACAAAATTAAATGTTTATTACCTTGTTTTTTACTCAATTCTGAATGTATATTAATTAATAATTGTTTGATTATTAATCCTTCGTTTTGCAAAAGGCAGTCAGATATGTTTTCAATAATAAGTATGCCTTGGGTAAAATCACTTTGAAAATATTTTAGAGCAGCTATTGCCATATCTCCAGGCGTAGCCCCTGCGCTAATCGATATATCCAAACGCTTTCTAGAAGTTACATAAGGTTCATAATTATAATTTTGACTAACTTCTACTTCTGCAAAATCTTTAGGTTCCCCTAAGTTCCATTGATATATTGGTAATTTTAAATCACCTTTTGCTAAGATATATAATTCTTGGAATATGTTATTACGTTCGCTTACTGGCGCCACTACTGCAATTATTGATTTACCAGTTTTTATCCATTGTTGAAATTTTAACATACTTTCCATAATTTTAACGCTCGTTAAATGTTTAGGTTGATAGGCGCAAAGAAGAAAAATGCTATTGGTTTAACTCAGGCTTAAATGTAACTGTTTATCCGATTTATTGGTTTGTTGAGGTTGTTGAGTAAAACTTGTTTCTGCTGCTAAACGAGGTAGTATTTGTTCAAAGTAAGCGAGGTCACGTTCATTCATGCGAGATTTTTGTAAACCGTTGCCGAATGCTAAGAGGGCGCCGCGTCCATCTTTGGCGGTTATTAATACTCGACCATCAGGCGAAGCTTTCCATTTATAAGAAAATTGTCCGTCTACTCTGACTGTGTTACCTTGTCTTTTGGCGTAGTCACTTAAGGCTTTGGTTATTTTTTCAATCCTTGAAAATTGTTCGCTTTCCTGTTGACCAACTGGACTTAAGGCGCCTGTTATACTTGTCCCAGAATTTACTTGCGTGCATAGTGCAACCAATTCTTGTTTTTGATGAGCATCTAATGGTTGATTCTCCTTTGCAAGTCTGATACCTAGAGGTGTATCACGAAATTCTAATAGTGGTTGACCGTTAAGGTTATTTAGCTGATAGGATGAACCATGCTTGTTGATAGTATACTCAGCAGCATAGTACACGTTTGAGCCAGGAATAGTATTTTGTGAGAAAACTTTTTTGAGTGTTGACGCGGCTGAATATAACTGCAATCTATCTCGAAACTCATCCCAAACGTGACTTATATGATTTTTGGCTTCTTGCCACCAATTAGGGTTGTTTGACTCCTGTACTCGCTGTTTTATTATTGTCTCAAATTGCTGCTGTTGAAATTGTAATTGTTGCTGATGCAGTTCGCGTATCTCAGCTAATTGTGCCGATAAGTATGTTTTTAAATCGCCTTCTGGTAGTTCATTTACTGACGCAGCGACTGTATCAAAAGGAGACTCAGATTGCTCTGGTTGAGAGATTACTTCTTCCTGAAATGAATTTACTAATACTTTTCCTTCACTATCAGATTGTAACAGTATTTGCCCATCTACCTTTAATACTAAATCTTTATAAGTATCTACTCCTTCACCAATGGACATAGTTTGTAACTGTTCTAACTGTTCAATAATATCTGGTGTCAAAGATACAACTAATTTATTTTCGTATCTACCATAAACCAGCTTGTCATTGATTCTTATCTCTATATCCTCTGGTTGAGTATCTTGCTCTATATTTTGAACATCATCCTCTAATTCTGATACTTGATTTTTATCTAAGTCTTTATCCAACTTTTTCTCCAAGAATAATCTTAGCCAAGCGTCTACTACTTGCAAGTACTTTTCGGTGAAGCTTGAAGCATCACCAGGAGTAACACCACTTATCGACATTTCAATCGCTCCTTTAAATTAAAATATACGATTGATGATTACTTCTTCACCAATAAGAAATATAACTAATTCTCCATCCATAAACCAAGCAATAAATTCACTATTACTGTTACGGAAGTTTTTACCGAAATACACCATTTCTTTTATTACGACACCTACTAATAAACCGAGTTGGTCGAAGATTTCTAACGTACATCTAAATTCATAATCGTTGGTTTTTTCAGGTTTATCTAAAGCATCAATTACTGCTTGATACCATTCTGGGTATTTCTGTAATACTTCCATACTTTTAGGACTTATTGATTGTATTGTGTTAGACATTATTAAAATACTCCTGCTAAATCTTCGGCTGTTGTTTGTACTGGTTGAGTAGGTATTGGAAATAGTTCTTCTACTAACGCTAGTCTTTCGCTAAATTGACGGGAACGTTCAGCATCGGTTATAGTGCCACCGCTATTTTGGGCAATTAATTTTTCTCGTATCAATTCCCATTTACTCTCTGCCCAGTTCATTTCCTCAATATCAACTTTTGGAACTTTCACAGGTTGTAGTAATGGTACATATGCTTCATTACCTCGCGTATACGCTGGGTTAATAATGACTGCACGACCTGTCCCCAATTTTGCAAATTCGGCTGGTTCAAATAAATGTCGCTTTTGATTTTGCTCGTTAAGACTATTTGATACGCCACCTTTACCTGTGCTGCGAGATTTAGATTTGAAGTTAACTTCCATTTCTCCTAAATAGTCAGAAAACAACTTGGCACTTTCTGGGTCTTGTGGGTTGAAAATAAACTTGCTTGCTGTTCCCCCTAAAATTGCCCTGGCTAATTCTTTACCGTAGGCTTTCTCTAACTGGGATATATTTTGATACCCTAGTATTCCGCAAAATCCATCTTCGCGGTTTTCGTTTAACCAGTTTACTAAAGCTGGCAAGTACAAAGTCGGTAATTCATCTAAAGCCACTACTAAAGGGTCTTTGCGGGGTTTGGTACGGGAGACGTTACGCGAGACAATCATATGTAATATCGCCGCTAACAGTGGTCCCACAATATCGCGGTTGTTCCGGTCTAAGCCAAATATTACTAACTGCTTACCATCTAAATCTAAGGGAAGTGTTGTTCTACCGCAGAAGGCGCCGACAAAATCACGTTTTAAGAAGCGCTGAAACATTCGCTGGGCAGTACCAATAATAGAAGCAGTAGTCTTTTCCGAATCTTTGACACTGATTAACTGAGACAAGGGGCGAGTTGTCCAGACTTTCAGCTTAGATTTTGATGCAGCTTCTAAACGCGCGGGTAACGAAGGTAAACTCAGAATTGCTTGGGCTGTCATTAAGTCGCAGTACTCAACATCACCTGTAAGAGTGGCAATAGCTTTTGTTACCAACAGAATACCTTCAACCAAAGAATCACCAGCTTCTTCAAAAAATTTATCTCCTCCAGCTTCATTTCCGCCTTTATTAAAGTTCTTTGACACCACCTGCGCTAATTGCGCTGCACTAATAGCGTCCTCTTCATCTTTAATTAAATCAAGGGGATTACAAATTTCTGACTCTGGAAAACCTGGTGCAAAGACGCGCACGGTATAACCTCGCTTCATTGCATAAGCTACCGCGCGTTTAGTTTGCGCGGGATACTTAAAGTCATACAGACACATTGGAAAACCTTGGTCAAAAGCACTTCTTATTAAAGGGTCAATGACACTAAAAGTTTTACCCGAACCAGCGGCGCCAATAGCTGCTATTCCTCGTTGGGCATCAGGAACGTAAAGTGTAGAACCTGCCATAAAACTTTGTCGAGAGGTTTTAATTAATCCTTGCTTGTACCACTCTGCTTGCAACCTAGAATGTATTTCTTTAGGCGTGCCAACATACAGCGCTACATTATTACGAGTCGTCTTTTGCATCTGCTTTTTAGCTTTTTTCTGTGCTGCAGCTTTCTCTTTTTTTCCACCCCAGTAACTTGTAGCAATCTTGCCTTTTTTTCGGTTGCTATTCATCAATGAGAAAGCGCCAGTAACTATTAAGCAGCCTAATAATATTAGCCCTGATTGAGATTTGAGTAAGGCGCCAAGTTGCTCACCTGTGCGAAACAAGGGCTGGGATGTTTGGGTAGTTGTAATACCAATTTAATATGAAGCTGCATAGAAAAGCGCTTCTAAAATAAAGTTGTAAGAGGAGACAGACATAACCTGTTCAAGTGTAAGTTGATCAAATAACTCTTGGATATGATTACGTAAATCTTGCAACGAAGAAAACAGCTTATTTTTAAGTGGTTGCTTAAGTAATTCCCAGAGTCTTTCAATTGGGTTTAGTTCGGGAGAATAAGATGGTTGAAGTAGAGGAATAATATTCTCAGGCCAACGAATTGCAGAACTTGTGTGAGCAGGCGCCTGGTCAATTTGTAAAATTGCATAATCCTCGCCTAATTCTTGAGATAGCCAATCCAAAAACTCCTGAAAGTAGTCACCATTAAGTTTAGGATACTCGTATAAATAATGTTCTCCCGTTAAGGGTTCGATGGCGCCATATATCCAAAAATTTTCTCGTCCCCATGCAACAGGTACAGTTGGTTTAACCCCAGGAGCAGTAATAACTTTACCCGTTTCCGTCTTTAAACCAAGTCTAGTTTCATCTTGACAGAAATAACGAATACACCTGCCTTGTGCTAGAAGGGTTTCCAGGCTTAACAGCACCGTACCAAGTTTTTTTTAAAGCCTTGTACTACTTCTTCGTCTTGCTTATGGCTTTTTGGACGTGGAGTTTTAAGTTTTGCTCCAAATCGATATCTCACCCACCCATAGACTGTTCCGTACTCCATACTCAGTCCATGCTCCTTCTCTAACCATTCAACAATGGCGCCATAACTACTAAAACCTTTTCCTGTTTCCAGTTCCTGCTTTAATGCTACTACTACTTCCTCACTCATTTTAGGGGTTGCACCCGGCGCCTTCTTGATTTCCAATAAAGAGCTAATTCCTCCTGAACGATATTTCTGTAGCCATCGTGTAACCGTTGATGTGTCTCTGCCCAAGCGTTTTCCTATTTCCTGCTGCTCCGTCACATGACCAATTTTAAGCCACCAGAGCATTTGAAGCTTTTCTTTGTGGTCTGCGAGTCTGGCTGTTTGTAGCCGTTTCTTCAACTCCTCTTCACTCTCTATTATCTCAATTTTAAATGGGCGGCTCATGGGTACTTAAACTCAATTGGGGTTACTGCTCTATTATATGCAACTTCATATTAAATTGGTATAATATATTGAGATGTTAACTTAAATTTCTCCATATCTTTTTCTCTAACAATACTGCTCGGTTAACAAATTTTCTTGAAATTTATCCCCCCTGACCCCCTTTATTAAGGGGGGAAAAGAGCGGTTTTTAAGCCCCCCTTATTAAGGGGGGATTTTAATTCTACCCCTTGCAATACTGTTTCCTCTGTGGTAATTTCTAATTCACTTCCTAACTGGAGTTAAAGCTTCATTAACCCGCATAAAACCTTGACCTTTATAGCAATACTGACTACGCAATACTGTCCCTGGTGCAGTCGCAGTTTGTGTAATAATTAGACAAGGTAAACCGTTTTCTACCGCATCATCCAATCTAAATAATGTTTCACCTTTTGGTAAATTCGGATTAACAAGTAGACTTAATAACTTCTCACCTGTCTCCCTATATACTGCATATAAGCAGCCACCAGCACCGCATAGCTGTGGTGAGTTGAAATCAAAAAGGTATAATCCACCCTTACCTCGATTAAATTTCAAAGCCTTAATTTTATCTACATCAATGTTGTTAGCATTTGAATTTTGACTAACTGCTTTCTGAATAAGCGATGCAGGTACAATGAATGAAGCAGGTTTCCAATTAGACAATTCATTATGCTTTGTTCCAGTCAGCCTGCTAATTATAGCAGGAATTACAAACATTCCAATACATACTAACGCTAATATAGTATGTTGGTAGGGAGATTTTATAACTAAATATTTGCGAAGAAGTGACTTCATAATTGCTTAATTACAATTCATTGCTTGCATAACATTTCGATAAGACATAGATGCTGTTTCTCCATAATCCTTGACGCTATATTTACCATTAACGTCGGTTACTTCTGCATCTACAGGAATTGCGGCGCCTCCATAGTGCATTTCTGCTGCCCGTTCAATTAATCGTTGTCCAGTAAAAGGTTTTTTTGTTGTTGGGTCAATTTGAGAAGCTGCGATGTTAAGTAACGCTGTTGTATCTTTTTCAAAAAGTGCATCTTGATCATTTGGAGGAAAATACTGCGTCATTTCCTCACCTGAGACTGACTCGCCTTTGTCTAAACGTGCTAAAAAGTCATTCCCTCCCGATTTCCCTGAAATTAAAGAACGTACTTCTGGACTGTAAGACACGAATTGCTTAGTTCCTAATTCCCGTCCACAATTTCCTGATGAGTCACATATATAGTTACCAACAAAGTTGTAGTTTCCCTCAACATTTGATAAAGCTGCACTCATTGCGTCTATGTTTACGCCCGATGCATGAAGGTTGTTACAATCACCTTTGATTGCTGGTAATAAATTAGATAATTTGTTTGCTGCCATATTAGCAGTGTTATTAAATTTAAATCCACTACTTTTTAATCCTGTAGGTGTGGATGCAGAATCTTCACCTCCTCCAGTTATTGAACCCAAAAATATCGGTTCTTTCTCTTTGTAAGCCATAAATGGTACAGGACCAATAAAGTATGGTGTACACCCCAAATCTATAAAGCTATTCCGCATACAAACTCGGAAAAATAAAGCTTGGTTCATCATGCCATCAACTTCTGAGACATCCCAAACAGCTACTTTAAATGCACTACCAAAAGGATGGCGCCCTGTAGGTTCTTTGCCACCATTAACTGATTCAAGTATGCCTTTACCTCCTTGTACAAGTTGATACTTACCGCTTACCCATGCTTTACCCAAAACTGCCGAATTGCCTGATAACTCCACATGAGCGCAATCTTTGGTGCAAGGAACTGCAAAACCTTCTTTATCACTGCCAGAAATAGTTCGGGGACGTTGTTGTTCGTCAGTGCCAAAAGCAATATCCACATTACCAACCGTGGCACCGACTGCATTAATAGGGTTAGGAAACTGGTTAAACGGCACTTGATTTAAACTTGGTACATCTTCAATCTTTACTGCCTGCCAATCTTTAAAGGCAGCGATGGGTGTTTGCTCTATACCAGGAATTGTATCAATTTTATACTCTTCTAACGGTAAAGACTTAAACTCCAAATCTTTTA
This sequence comes from Calothrix sp. PCC 7716, assembly GCF_019977735.1. GTDB lineage: Bacteria > Cyanobacteriota > Cyanobacteriia > Cyanobacteriales > Nostocaceae > Dulcicalothrix. The sequence continues at coordinate 38,817 of NZ_AP025020.1, forward strand.
AATGCGGAGATTCGTTCAGTAATTGACCAATGGTTTTTTGTGGTTCAATAGGTAATGATAACTCAGATTTAAGTAAATCTGAAACTGGTTTTACATCTTTTATTGAAAGCTGCTGGAGTGATGGAACTGCTTTTACTAAACTACCTAGGCTCTGAAGTTTCATTATACCAAAACTTTCCAAACTAACTTTGCTTAAATCTAAGCCTGTAATCTCATAAATTTTGCTCAAGTCAAAATTTTGCAGCTTAAAACTATCTTGAAAATCCCCTAACATAATGTATTTATCTGGAGTTTGACCAGCACTCCAACTACGCGAGAGGTCATATCCAAGCTGGTCAGTTACATTAGACGGCGCCGTGAAACTCCCACTTTCACTAATTCCTGGCATTTTGTTAAAAGTAATATTTGACCAGTCTGGCAATTGAGCGCCATTCCAAGCACTAGTAGGAATATTGGTAGTAACTGTGTTTTGTGACTTAGCTTGATTGGTTAAAATCACAAATATTACTAACGTTAATGCTGCATATAGCAACAAGATTTTTGTAGGTTTCATAATTTTTACTCATTTGTTAATGATTCCACATTTGGAGTTGCATTTGTGCCTAACTCTTGTAACTTGGTTAGTAATTGCATAGAGATTCCACTATTTTGGGCAGCTTGAGGAATTGATTCACCCGAACGTTCTCTTCTTAAAAAATTAATAATGCGATTCCACAAAACAGAATCTTTAGTAATTAAACGTCGGTCTAAAGCAACCATTAACCCTAAACGTACTTGGCTGATGTCTACTTGTGTATCGGTTACTAAGGGTGACACTGCATTAGGAGCAACATTGTCGGGTAAAACTTCTACTGTATGAGCAGTATTACCAACTTTCTCAGAGTTTGCTGCAACTACTCGAAATAGATAAACCCGGCGCCCAGCAGTCCCATTTGTCACTATAGTCAGTAAGCTACTATTAGTTTTTGGCAATCCTTTTATATTTAATTGTCTGATTCGTCGCAAATGTAAAACCTGCGCCCCTTCTTGTTTACACTCTCGTCCTAACCCTTGAAGACAACCGTCTACATCAAGAGTTACAAAAGAAGGATTATCTAGCCAAACTTTCGTAACTGTTTCCCCGGTTGGAATAAAGGATAAGTTAACACCGTGACCAGGTAATAGTTCTACTACATAAGGTGTTTGCTGTTGATTACGCCCTGCTGCCACACTACTATTTATTGAGCGTACTGCACTACTTGCTTGTTTCGCGTCTGACTTAGCAGAAGCTGGAAGTGATGACGCTCCACAAACTCCAAAAACAGCTAGTATGACTCCAGCAAATAAGATTTCCTTGTTTAGCATCTGTTTTATCTAAAATTCAAACGATTGATTAACAACGACTTGCACATCAGTACCCGCGCGCACAAACCAAACATCTTCGCGGTTGGCAATTTCTGCCAAAGCTGCTTTATTACGGGTTAATATCTGCTCAGTTAATGGCTCAAATCCACCTTCTAGGACTGCACCTAATACATTAGTTTTCCCACGTTTAATTAAGGTGGTGCTGCTAGAGCTTCCAATTCCCGCTGAGTTAAATGAGGAACTTTCTTCGGGTTCATTGAGAACTTTGCCAACTTTCGCAAGCGAGCCAAATACAAACGCCGTCAAATCTCTAGAAGCTATTTCTCCACCTTTGTCATTCCATTGCGATGCCATTAAAGGATTTCCTGCACTGCCAGTAATTGTAATGGCGCCTGGTGGAAGAACATATTCTTGACCATTCATTAATAAACGAGTTGCTTGTACAATGGCATATCCAGCTTTATTAACACGCTCGACTCTGCCAACTATTTGGCTACCAGCACTTACAATTTGATTATCTTTATCATCTTTAATTGGCTGTGTTAATTGAACTACAAAGTTTTCTTCTGTTTGAGTGGCGCCACCAGCTTTGTTCTGGCTACTAGCAATTGAATTAGACCAAACCATCGGCGCCACTACTTTCGCTGATGCCGTCATTCCTACTGTTAATTGTTGTACGGGAACACCTGTCAAAATGTTTTTCTCTAAATTTGGGTCTGGTTGGAGATATTGCTGGTGCCTGGGATATGTACTAGTATCTGTATATACCTGGTTTGCAAACACAACAGGAGTTGCTCTTGGCGCCAAAACCATATCAGCATTAGAAAGGTTTGGGTTAGATTGGGCAGTTTGGTTACGATGACCTATCACAACATTACTTGCTACACGATAATCTTTTTCTTGAATACCAGTTTCTTGAATACCGTTTTCTTGTTTTTGTTCTACTTCGCCACTACCGTAACTCCCTAATCGACTCATTGCTACCCATTGCTCCATCGGGTCAACTTGTTTAACGACAGGTTGGGAGACTGGTTTAATATTTGGTGATTGTGGAGTTTGAATTTTAGGTATTTGATATTTAGGAGTCATTTGTTCGCGAATGGGAAGTTGAGATGTGACTCTTGGTGGAGGTACGTAACTTACAGGTTGCTGCTGTCTAAATTGCGACTCTCTTGGATAATTTCGAGGTGGGGCAGTTTCAATCTGTCTTACCGTTGGATTTACTGGATTAACTTTTTTAGTATTCTTAGTATTATTTATTTGCTTGGGTGACTTGCCTACCTCAACAGCTTTAATTTGCTCTGACTGTTTACCTAGCGCTAACTCTGCTTTTAACTTTCCCGTTTCTGTTTCATTAGATTCTTGTTTTTGTGCGACTATTTGAGGTTGGGGTGTCGTTTTCGCAATTGGAGGAGCAACTTTAGGTTTTCCTGTCATTACGCTGTTCAAGAAAAATGCAGATGCAACAAATACAGTTCCTAAACCTAAACCTACTGTACCGAACTTGGCGAAAGGATTGCTTGCTAAAGTTGGCTTTGTCTTACCTTGGTAAGGGTCGTCAAATAACTCTGATTGATTGATAACGTTATTGGAATCATCTGAATTAACAAGCTGTTGATTTGACTCTCCTATTTCAGAAGCTTCAGTTTCGTTATAAACCGCTGTTTCAGTTACATCATCGTCATCAAAATCTAATAGTTTTGCTAACGAAGCTTCATCCCAATCAATATCAGATGTATTATTTAACTCTGACTCATTAGTTTCCTCTTGATTTATTACGGCGCCATCTAGTTGATTACTCATTATAAATTCTCCTCACCTATATCCCGAATGGCATATATTTCTAAACCCGAACTTCGCACCGCATAAATTACTGCTGCTAGTCCTGTCATTTGCACTGGTGGTTCAGGTGCTTCGACTGCCTGTACAAAAATCTCTTTGTTGAATGGGATAACGTCTCCTAAATTATTTCCTTTATCAAAAACAGTTAAATTAGCAATTAACTTTAACTTCCACTTTCCTTCTGCTATTTTGACAGGAGGTTGTATAGAAAGGGGTGTTAACACAATTTGAGTCGTTTCTTTAAACACACCTTGCGGTGTTGTATCAGCAAGCAATTTTAAAAATTCTTTCCTAAAGTCCTCAGATAAAGCTGTTGAAGCTTGCCATGCAGCAGTAGTAACCTTACCTCTACCATTTGCAGTAGAACGAATATCAATTCCAGAGTCAATTTTTGGCTGACGCGCGTCTTCTGGTGTAGTTGCTGGTAATGTACCACTTGCATTCATCATTAAAGTCATGGTGTCATTAACAAAGCGCGTTATTACTTGAGGAGTTCGTTCTTTACTGCCTAAAGGAATTACGGTAATTGATTTACCATCCTGTAACTGAACTAACGAAGGAGCTTCTTTTTTGCTGAGTTTAGAATAAGAACCATACAGTAACAGCAATAGCACTAACGTAATAATATGTAACCCAAGAGTACCTACTGCAAATAACGCTAGCGCATCTCCTTTAGAAAGTATCGTTTGGCGCCTGTTCAAAAATTTTAATCGTTTTTGATTCGCTGAGTCTGTCATATTATTAGCACCGAAATATATTATCTCTTCTCTCCGCGCTCTCTGTGTCTCTGTGGTAATAAGTTAAAAAGGCTTTAATCCTTAAATAACTGTGGTAGTAAATTCGATAATCCAAACGTTCCTACTGTAGATAAGCTATTAAACACTGTCATGCCTCCACCTGTTGCAATAGCAAGCGATAAAATCGGCGCCAGTAATCCCGTTGCAAAAGCAAAAATCAAGGGGTCGTTTGCATCAGCATTCAATACCAACGTTGCTACTAAACCTGAAATAATATTGAAACTTAGCTTGACCATTCCTACCGAAAAGAACCCGACAAGCCAAGCAAATATTGCTTTCTGTCCGACTGGTAGTAATGAACCTCCTATAGCTAATGGCCCAAATAACGCCGTAAGCAGCAATGAAATTTCAATCAACCACTGAAAAGCAATACCAAAAGCAATTAACCAACCTCTCACAGCTAATTGAAACACATTTGTACTTAAAAACTCACTCAATCCAAAGTCAGGAAACCATCCCTCTTTCTTACCGTTCGTTTGAGCCGCTATTTCTTCAGCTTGTCTTGCTGCATTATCTAAACACTCAGTTTGCTGTTGCGGGTCTGCTACAGCATTACATTGTTGTATCAAACCACGCACTGCACTCTCGGCGCCTGTTTGTTGCATTACTTGTTGATAAGCTTCTTGTAAACGAATTGAGTTAGATGTGGAAGTAAGCAAGGTTTGATTAGTTTGGTTAATTATTTCCCTTAACCCTCTTGTTCCTAATGCTAAAACAGTTCCATTGTTGGCTAGAAGGAAAATAACTACAATAGGCCAAATTATATCAGTAAATGCTTTGGAACTATCACCATCTACCATTTGTTTTGTCCACTGCACCATAAAGATAAGTAATGTACCAACGGCGAAAAATACCCCTAATCTCGCTATTGCAGCATATAATCCTCCTGTAAGAACGTCATTCCAAAGTCCATCCATTGCTGTTGCAATTGCTTCAGAAGCAACAGCGCTATCTTGTGTAATTTTTGATGCTGCTTCTCCTACTTTTTGAGTTTGTGCAAGGATTAATTGGGTTGGAAATAATTGGAATGACATGATTTTTTAGGAACGAACCGCAAAGGACGCATAATCCGGAGGATTTCCCGCAGGGTAGGACGCAAAGGAAAGAGAGAAAGAATTTTACATCAACAATCCAAAATTAGAAGAGTCTTGCTTTGGTTGCTGTGCGATAATTTTCAAACCCTTGACCTACTGTTTCGCGCGCTTTAGCTTGATTTTGACCATCTACAGCGCGCGATATATTAGTCAAATTATTATTTGCCAAGTCTTGAGATTGTAATAATCGCAAACCGTCCGTTCGTATAGCACCCAATATTCCCGCTTGTTGGACATTTTGCTGTGCAATTCGCTTCATTACATTTTGTGTTACCACATCTCCCTCCGCAGCTTCCGCATTTGCTTCTACTTGTTCAATAGACTCCTGGGTTTTCTCAAACTGTTGTTTCGTGCGTTCCTGTCCCGCTTTCCCCAAAGTCGTATCAGCCACCGCACGAGTAATTTGACGGTCTACCTCATTAGTTGCACGTTCAGCTTGGTTTATCGGAGAATTAGAAACCCCAGCTATTTTCTCCGTCGCTTCTCGTGATTTTGTTGGGTCAGGTATACCCAAGGCGCCTATCGTATCATCTATTGCAGTTTGTAAATCTCCATCCAATGACTCAGATAAAGATTTCAGCTTATCCGAAAAAACTGATGAAACATAATTATTAACTGAGGTAAGCTGTTGTTGAAATTGCTCAACAACTTTAGCCAATGGATTTGGAATTTCAAATGCCCTAGCTGATGATAATCCAATTGTAGAAACAGCAATAAAACTCAATCCCACAACTACAAACCGTTTATATTGATTCATAACTACCACCATCCTACAAATACAAAATTCTCAAATCCCTTCCTTTGCGCCCTTTGCGTCCTTCACGGTTCAAATCATCCGTTACATCCGTTTTATCCGTTGCCAGCGCTACCCACCAACTGTTTAGAAAACTCAGTCAAACCCACAAACTTATCTTTATATTGCTGCATCGCAATAGTACGCTGCGCTTGTTCTTGCGGATTATTAGCAACTGCTGCCAACAAATTCAACGCCGGATAATATCGACAAAACGTAAACACACCATTATCATCCAACAACCACTGAGAATAAAAACCCGACTTTTTAGGAAAGAAACTCTCCGTAGCATTGCGACCAATAATTTCTTTGGGATACTTCAAAATTTCCACAAAACTATCAACTGCTGTAGGTTGAATTCGACCTATTAACCTAGTGGTTAAATTTTGGAAAATCTTGGCGCCAGCAGGTGATGACGCAATTGTATCTGGGTCTTGCGCTGATAAAATTGTTCTAATGCCAGCTTTGGCGCCGTTTGCACAAAGTCTACCTACAAGTGCTGCTATCGAATCATACTCAAACAAAATTGGACTTTCATCGATGAAGAATATACTTGCAGGAGCAGCTAGCGCGCGACGTAGTGCTGCTGAATATGCGCTCAAACTTAAGATTGCTGCATCTTCGTCGTTGGACAAGTTACGCAATGCAAAAATTAATAGCCGTGCGTCGCTACGAAAAGTCGAAGGTTGAGAAATTGCTTTACCTACTCGCGATGATAACCAAAAACGCAAGCGTAATTTAACTTGTTCTAAAGCTGCTTTGGGATCCCCGGTAAGTGTATTTAAGCGCAGACGTTCGTGAGAACAGAAGCTTAAAAAGTCAATCAGGGTAGGCATATTCTGCCATTCAGCGGAACCAAAGCCATTTACAAATGCGGCTGCATAACGGTCTCGAATTTGGTCATCGCTGAAAAAAGCAGTTATAGCGAGGGTAAGAATTGAGCGCACGGTATCATTCATTACCCTTTCCCCTGCCCCTGATTCTCCACGCTTAGAACCAACAATCATTGCTAAAAGCGCTGTTTGCAAGAAATCTTTGTAATCTTCAAAGCGTTCTTGTTGAAGTTTCGGTTCTAAATCTGAGAGATTTGGTAATTCAAATAAGTTAGAACTTTCCTTCCCAATGTCAAAATACGCACCATCATTACCTAGAAATTGTGTATAGTCGGTGAAAGTGCTACTTCCATCAGGTTTAGGATAGTCCATTGCTACTACAGGCATTCCATAAGCAAGTGCTTGAGTAAGAATTCCTGCCGCTATTACTGATTTACCACTGCGAGTTGTGCCAAACAATCCCAAATTCTTATGCTGAGTGTACAAATTAATAAATACAGGTGTACCTCCTTCCTCTGCTATTAATTCAAATCCTTTATCATCGCCGCTTTTAGTACGTACCAAAGGCATTAATCCAGGTGCTTCCCCAGTTAAATAAGTAAGGCGCCGATTAAAAGGTTTCGCCATCAAGTTTTCCCAAGTGATAGGAAAAGTTTGTAACCATACGCGCCAAGGATACTCTGTTTCACGAACTATCCAAGCCGGACGCAAAAACATTGATTGCAAATAACGGCAAGCTTCATCTAATTGCTCCCTAGTATCGCGGTATACAAGAAACACTGTTGCTGTATGTACTGGAACGGCGCCTTCGTATAATTCCTCTTGTGCTGCAATGCTTTTCTTAATATTCAACATTGCCTTCACATCTACAGAATTACCTTGGTTTGCGATTTGCGTTGCCGTTTGAGCTTGCTTGGTAATGCGCTGCATATTGGTTTTCACCAAAGTTTCATTCGCACGCATCAACTGACAGTATATTTCGGTGTCATATACTCGCTCTCTACTCATCACCTCCCATAAATAGCGTAACTGACGCTCTTCATCCACCCAGCCGCCAGGTTTATCTGCAAATGCCATCGTTCCAATATACTTACCTTTGACATTTATCCAACGTCGGTCAGCTACAGGAATTGATGACTCGTTCTCCATCAACAACGAAGTCGGCGCCACTTCAGAGTAAACTTCTTCGCGTAAACCATTTTCATCCAATTGAAGCAACTGAGGAATAGAACGGGGTGGGGTTGAATTAAAGCGATACCAAAGATTTATCCAAAGCTCATCAACTCTCATTACTCTGACATCCAAACCCATTTTGTTGGCGAGAAGCTGTTCCCAATTTTGATAGCCATCGGTGAAGGATGAATATAGCAAACGCTCGATTTGTAAAAATTGAATTTCATCGAGTTCACCCGTGAATGACTTCCAAGTGCGTTCCAATTTGGTAATTAGCTTTTCCACTGCATCTGTTGCACCTTGCGAATCTGGTTCAACAGCAGGGGAAACGCATCTAAAAAATGTTAAGGGATATTGACAAAATTCGATATTAATGTATTAAAAATGATTTGAGTTTATTTGGGCTATCAAAGTAAATCATTTTAGTAATTCAATGCTTTTGTATGTAAGCTATCTTCAAAATGTATTATTTTTACTATTGTCTTATTTATCACAATACATATATTTTTTGACTAGTATATTTTTGGTTGACAGAAGTGTCAATTAGTGAGTTTATCTCAAAATTGGTAATTATTTGTGCAATTTACACCTAGTGATGGTATTTTAAATTTTAACAAAACACTGAAAATTAAAATTTACAGATGAAGCTAAAACCAAAAATTACTATCGCAGACCACTTTGACTTAATTGAAGATCCAAGAATTGAACGGACAAAATTACATGATTTAAATGATATTATCACCATCGCAATTTGTGCTGTAATCTGTGGTGCAGATACATGGGTTGATATTCAAGAATATGGAAAATCAAAACAAAAATGGCTAAAAAAAATTCTAAAGTTATCTAATGGTATACCTTCACATGATACTTTCTCTCGTGTATTTGCACGTATAAACCCAGAACAATTTCAAAGCAGTTTTATAAATTGGATTCAGTCAATTAGTAATTTAACTGAGGGAGAAATTGTTGCAGTTGATGGTAAAGCACTACGTCATTCATATGATAAAAGTAAGGATAAAGCTGCTATTCATATGATTAGCGCATGGGCTACAAATGCGCGATTAGTTTTAGGCCAATTAAAAGTTAATGATAAATCAAATGAAATAACAGCAATTCCTGAATTGATTAAGCTATTATCTTTGAAAGGCTGTATTGTTTCTATCGACGCAATCGGTTGCCAAAAAACCATTGTTAAACAAATTGTAGAGCAAGAAGCTGATTATATTATTGCTCTTAAAAAGAATCAAAAAAACTTGTATAATGAAGTAGAAGCTATATTTAGAAATGCAGTTATTTCTAAATACAAAGGATATAAACATACCGAATATCGTTTAGTTGATGAAAGCCACGGGCGTACAGTCACTAGATATTACAGTGTACTAAATAATGTTGGGCATCTAGTAGACCCAAAAAACGAATGGGCTAATTTAAATAGTATTGGCAAAGTTGATACTTTGAGGATTGCAAATGGTAAAATAAAATTAGAAAGTCGTTACTATATTTTAAGTGTAAACCGTAATGCAGAATTTTTTGGCAATTCAATACGTAGTCATTGGCAAATAGAAAATTGCTTACATTGGGTATTGGATGTTCAGTTCCATGAAGACGATTCTAGAATTCGTAAAGATAATGCTCCGGCTAACTTTGCCGTTTTAAGACATATTGCCCATAGCCTTTTAACCCAGGAAAAGTCTTTGAATACAGGAGTAAGCAATAAGCGAAAAAAAGCTGGCTGGGATGATAAATATTTATTGAATGTGTTGACTATCTAATTTTATCTTAAGTTTTATAAAAATTTTTATTATACATAAAATACGTAAGTGTATTTGCACTTACGACTTTTTGGGCTGCGAGTTTTAGTGGAAACACTTGCATTTTTGAAAATTATTATTGAAATTTATATCACATTTTTTTATTTGACAATAACAAGAGCAAATTACTCTTTTTTATTGTTTGAAACGCTTATTTAGCTTAGATTGTGACTATTAAGATGCGTTTCCCCTGGGTTCAACAGTATAACTACAGTAAAGCCTCAAAGTTTTAGGTTTCCGAATACCTGCTTCTGTGAGTTGTTGCAACCGTTGACGTTCGCCCATCAATAGATATTGCAACTCTTTATTCGGCGCCTGTCTAATTAGTTCTTTTAACTCTCCTTGACGTACCGTATCATCAGTAAACGAACTCAAATGAATTGTTAAACGTTCACCCTCTGGTAAATCTTTCAGCCCCGACTCTATTGCATTAAACACCGGGTCTATTTGTTCAGACCGTAAAGTCGAATGAATCCCTTTACACTCAAATCCAAAATTAATTAAGTAATTATTCGCCCCCTTTTTCAAAACATAGGCACCTACTGTGCGACCTTGAAGTTTAATTTGCAACATCGTCACCAAACTAAACGCATCTTCCACAGGTGAAAGTTTAAGTTTAACCTCCCCATTATCAACAATACGCTTACCTTCCTTACTTTTAGTTTGTATCTTTCTATTTTGAAGAGTTGCAGTCATTTACCAATCACCTCCTTCTATTTGACTTTGTAGAATTTACTTGACGCTGATAAGGTACTCGAACGCGCGTCCAATTAGGAGTTGCAATAAATTTTGATAAAATACGCCAAGCACCATTAGCAGTTAGAACCCACCAAGTAGACATTAACCAAAAAGCAACTGAGCAAGTCCAAATCCAATTTAACTTCAACAAACCATGACATAAGTAATAAGAAATACCTCCAATAATTCCCCAAGGTACAAGCTGGTCTGCTGGAAACGGGCCAATATTAGGTTGTTTCCCTAAAGTAGCGTTAACAGTGCGAAATTTTGTTTTCTTTTCACCCATACACCAACCCTACATAACTCACTTATTACGTTTAACCACCAGTTCTCGTACCAGTCCCCGCACCAGCTCCACCTGTTCCACCACCTCCTCCTGTAATCAAACTTGCTAAAATATCACCAATAGTTACTGCAATCAAAATAATCATTGGTGTACGTGCCAAATTTTGCCAATCTTCGTCCTGTCTTGCGGCTTGAATTACTTTTACTAGCGATATTCCTAGATAAAGTAAAAACAGTCCTCGCAATACATTAAATACTAGAGTAATCGCCTCCGCAACACCCGTAGGGCCGCTAAACTGACCAGTCATCCAATCTTCGGCGCCTTGAAAAAATTGAGCCGAAGCAGGTTCAGCAAACGAGTTAACAATATATAAACTGCTAACGACTACAAACAAAACTTCAGCAATCTTATAACGGTGGTGAGATTTCGACTCTCTAATAAGCATCACAATACTTATAAAGAAGGCGCCGAACATCACAAACGTTATCGAACTAATATTTAATGTAGCATCAACCAACATAGTTGCTGCTGCTACACACATCAAAATACTGATGGCGCCGGAACGCTTGTAACTCTGGTTTTTCAGACGCTGACGTAACCCAAGCACTTGAGAGCGTGAACCGCTAATTTCTATTATTTTCATTGCTCAAATTGACTTTAACAGCCGTATCACGTTATATACCTATATATGTGATACACCAGACTTATCTCAATATCTATACGTCATAAGCTGAAATAATTTTAGTCCTCTACCTAAAGTTTGAGTTCAGAAAACTTTGTGGAGATATTTATTGAATCTATATATTTTCATGATGCTTTTTTACTGACATCAGAAATAGACATATATGACATTACCGCGTCGTAAGCCTTAACAATAAGCTCTGTTTCTGAAGGTCTTTGCTCTAAAGGAACTTCTTTAGCCAATTCTGACATTTCTTTAAAAACTATTTCTATACCTTTTATAAATAAATCAAATACATCAGGGGTGTATGGATTTATCTGCTTGTTCAAACAAACTAGCTTAAATAAATCAACTGGTGATTTATCCATTGCCTTCGCCAATCTGATAAGACTGCTCTGAGTTGGGTTAGAACGTTTGAGGCACATTGCTCTCAAGCCAGGACGGGTTAAGTCGGCTCTTTGTGCAAGCTCAGTTAATGTAATACCATTGTCCTCCAAGTACTGAAGAACTAATTGACCCAATGGTGAACAGTCTTGAGGCTTAAGGCGAAGATGTGCCATAGGAGTGAAACTTCAAAAATAAAATAGGAAAAAAAGTAGACGCCGTTATTTTCGTTATTATATGCTTATTACTAGAGTTACTCAATACTATTAAGTATTGGTTTCTAGGGTAAGTGTCAACCTATACTTTAAAGGAAATGTTTGTTTACAAAGGTAAAAAATCTCAGCTAAATAAGCCACCCTTTTATAAAGAGTGGCTCATTGAGCTGTAAGATACTTCTTACAAATTATATTTAGTTGAGCAGTTAGCGTACCTTCTTCGACTCCCTCTTTCTAAGTTTTCGCGGACCGAAAAAAGAGCCAGAAGTTGAGGTTTTGCATTGGTTGCAAATGCTTTACAGTTTCTATATTACAGGATTGTGTGCCAAAATGTGAACCGTCCTGTAAAATTTTGCTGCAATTTTACAAAACAAATATTAAGTTTTTCTGTAAAATTTGATTTCATCATAAGAAAAGCTAATAACTTTCTGAACGTGATGTTAATAAGCAGCTAACTGTACAGCAGCGCTAAATTGCTCCAAAGACCGCTTCCTATTACTTTGGAGTCATCATGTTACTTAGCGCTACCAACTCGGTTGATTCATCCTACTCTCAGCAGCACCTCGAAGTTGACGATATATCAAGTCAAGCTTTGGATTGGGATGATTTAGAAGATGTGTTGCACCAGAGAATTGCCTATAGTCCAATCCTCGCCACAATCGGTGGCAGTGTCCAAGCAGGTATTTTTCTTTCGCAGGCTTACTATTGGACAGAAAGAACTAGAGACCCCGATGGTTGGTTCTACAAAACTAAGGACGATTGGTTTGATGAAACTAAATTAACCCGGCGCCAGTTAGATACAGTTGTTGAGCGCCTCGTTCAAAAAGGACTTATATCTACTAAATACGATGCAACACGACACACGCTCTATTATCGGTTAAATAAAGACGCTGTTACCGATGCAGTTGCTCACCTCCTAGAGTCGAGTCTTGAAGAGGAAAGTCCAAAAACGCCTAGAAACACACACAAAAACGCCCGTCGTAGCGCGCAAAAACGCCTAGGGGCACGCGCAAAAACGCCTAGGGGCACGCACAAAAACGCCAATCCAGACAACCCTCAAAACCAGTCACAGCAACCATTTCAAGGCAGTCCCTATAATACACATGAGAATAAACAAGAAAATACACAAACACAAGACAACCCCGCCCCGCCTAACGGCGCCCCGGCACCCCACCCCAGTGTGTGTGTAAATAATAATTCTTCAAAAGAAAATAATCAGCAACCAAAGGATTTAACTAACTCGCCAGTTAACTCATTACCAGAAAAACCTAAAGTAGTTCAAAACTACTCAAATACCAACAATCAAAATCAAAATTCTTCTACTGATAACAAATCTAATCATCAAGACAAAAATTCCGCGCCTGGTTCGGTTGTTCGGATAAATCGAAATAATAAAGCTAACAACGCGCAGCGTATTACTTGGCAATGTCCTCAGCCAGAGTTGGAAAGTGAATTTTATGAATGGCGCGGACAGTTGATGGTTGAATCAGGATTTGTGAAAACTCCATCGACCAAGGTTATAGCCGCAAAAGCTTGGAGTCGCAATCATCCCGAAGATGCCACTGAACTGTTTAATAATGAATTTCTGAAAAAACGTAATGCAATGTTGTCTGTACAAGAGCGAGAGGAAGCAAAACTAGCACAACTAAGACAAGATCACGAAAACAGAATTAACGGTATGACCAAGGATGGTAAACCTGCTGCACCAATACCACCTGGGATTTTAGAAAGAATCCGAAACGCAGCTAATCAAACTAAAAATTAGGCATTTTTAGCCTGCGTAGGCAGGCTTCGCTCATATAGTTTCACCCTTTAGGGTGTAAGAAATGGAGAATAAAACCGTGACTCAACAGCATATACAAGTACCTCCCAACTGCATTGAAGCAGAAGAGGCAATACTTGGCGGGATTATGTTAGACCCAGTAGCCATGACAAGGCTAATAGATATCCTTGAACCAGCAGATTTTTATATCGAATCTCATCGAAAAATTTATCAAGCTGCATTACAACTTTTTGAATTGAGCAAATCCACGGATTTATTAATGCTTACGTCCTATCTAACAGATATTGGGATGCTCAATGATATAGGAGGTCGTAATAAACTTGCCCAACTCATAGAATGCACAGTATCTGCTGTTAATATAGATGCTCTTGCAGAAATAGTACGTGAAAAACGCATTTTAAGAGAATTAATTAAAGTTGCACATGAACTTGAACAACTTGCTAACTTTAATCATTCAATACAGGAGCTTCAAGCTGGTAAAATAATCGATATTATCGAATCGAAATTGCTTGCTGTGCGCGAGTTACAACCAACTCCAAAGTCAAATACTGACATTTCGTCATGCTTGATGGAAGTTTTTACCCAGATTGAAAAAATCTACAAGGGTGAAATTCCTCGTGGTATGGCTACAGGTTTTTATGATTTGGATACAGTAATAAATGGAGGTTTACAGCGTCAAAACTTATACATAATTGCAGGTCGTCCGGCAATGGGTAAATCAGCATTCGCTGTTGGGATAGCAAACTATATTGCTCAAACTTATAAGCAACCAACAGTTTTCTTTTCTTTGGAGATGAGTCGTTTTCAACTAGCGCTACGGATCATGTCAATGACATCTCAAGTTGAATCTTCATACCTACAAAATGGTTTAATTTCAGAACATCATTGGGAGGATATGGCAAAGGTTTTTGATGTTTTTCAAGGTGTACCTTTGCATTTAGAAGATAATTCCCTAATCTCACTTTCATCAATACGTTCTAAATTACGTCAAATTCAAGCTAGCGGTCAAGAGTTGGGTTTAGTCGTTGTTGACTATGTACAGCTAATAGAAGGCGCCGATGCTGACAACCGTTCCATTGGTTTAGGTAAAATATCGCGCGGACTCAAGCAAATAGCCAAAGAATTTAATGTCCCAGTCATAGCACTTTCGCAACTTAGTAGAGGAGTAGAATCACGTACAAATAAACGCCCATTATTATCTGACTTAAGAGAGTCTGGCGCCTTGGAGCAAGATGCGGATGTCGTCATCATGCTTTACCGTGACGAATATTACAACTTAGACAGTCCTGAACGCGGACTAGCAGAAGTCATTATCGTTAAACATCGAGGTGGTCCCACCGGAACCATCAAATTACTTTTTGACCCTTCTTTTACCCAGTTTAAGAATTTGGCTAGGAGTTCCAATGGTTAACACACTAAGTATTGATATGTTCTCCAAGTTGCTGCCCATCCAGATTGACCCTGAGTTTCAGCAACTAATTCCACCCCCACATCCATCAGAATTATTTCAGCTTGAAACCAATATATTCGAAGCTGGTTGCCTTGAACCACTGATTATTTGGCGCCAAACAGGAATCTTGCTTGATGGACATAACCGCTATGCCATCTGTCAAAAGTTACAAATACCGTATTCAGTTGTAGAAATTGACCTTTTCTCAAGAGATGCAGCACTCGCTTGGATTGCCAATCATCAACTCGGAAAACGCAACGTCACCCCAGAAGTCGCTTCCTATCTAAGAGGTAAATGTTATCTCCACTCAAAAGGCAACCGTAACGCAAATCTGAAACAGAATCAACCGAACGGAAAAAATTTCCTATCGGTAGAAGATGAACATCAGGACTCACCGAACGGAAAAAATTTCCTATCGGTGGACGTAGCAAAGCAATTGGGACAACAATATAAAGTTACCGACCGTACCATCCGTAACGACGCGCTCTTTGCTGGCGCAATTGATACAATATCAGATACTCTTGGTAGCAACATCAAAAACGACATTTTCCTTCGTAATGCTAGGTTAACCAAAAAAGAAATCCTTTCCTTAGCAGTAACAGCACGTAAAGAAGGTGTAGCAGTTGCACGAACTGTACTTGATAACAAACTTAACAAAACCGATATCGTCCAGCAAATCATCAATAAAAAGCGTGTCCCAAACCCCCATTATAAAGGTCAAGTTTGTCAAATAATTGCTTTTAGGGCGCCTGAACTGAAAAAATTTGCAAACTGTTGGTGCATAATAAATCAGGTTAACGAACACACCTGTAACATTACAACTTGGAGAGAGGATATTGAAACGGTGAAACCTGAAAATCTCAAACCACTCGAATGTGCGGATGAAGAAGGCGCCGCGCGAAACCACAAGCGCATTCGTCAATTAGCCGATAAAGTCTTTATTGACTATGAACCTATGCACGTTGCAGCAGTAGAAGCACTAGCATTTGTAAAAGACCCTTCACAGTTAACACCAAGACAAGAGCGTTTGCTCCAGTTTTTAGAAAAGGAGTACAATTTATAATTCGTGCCAAATGGACGTAAATACCGTAGGGGCAGGTTAACCCACAGCCTTCAACCACATTACAACCTCGTAAACCTGCCCCAAAACGGCGCCGAATATCATATATATTGTGGTCAACGCAAAATTTAACATACAAACATCTGCTCCCTGTATTTTAGTACTAGAGGATTTAGATTCTTTATTAACAGACGAAAATCGTTCTTTCTTTTTAAACGAGCTAGATGGCTTTGCTGCTAACGAGGGAATTGTTACTATTGCTAGTACAAATCATCCCGAACGTTTAGACCCAGCTATTCGTGACCGTCCTAGTCGCTTTGACCGTAAATATCATTTCGACTTGCCAGATAACTCAGTACGACAAGCTTATATCACACTGTGGAACGAGCAGCTAAAAACTGCAATGCGTTTGTCACTCTTATGCTATCAGTCGAATAGCAGCCCAAACCGATGGATTTTCCTTTGCCTATCTCAAAGAACTGTTTCTATCATCCATGATTCGCTGGATGGGCGCCATGACAATTACTGGGATAGAAAAAATTATGGTTTCTCAAATAACTATTTTACAGGAACAAATGAATACTGCTAACAGTGAAGGTGCAGAAGAAACTACCAGAAAATAGAATTTAAATTTCAAGTCTGCAAAAATAATCTATGTAAATAGTAAACTGCACGTGGAGGTAGTTGTTGAAATTATTAGAAACTTCTCGTCTTATAGTCCGCCATTTTGAACCAGAGGATGCCGAAGCATTATTCAGAATACATAGTAATCCCAAGGTGGCGCAACATATGGGTGATGGAAAGCCGCTAACATATGAACGTTGTGTCAAGTGGATTGAGATTTCTATGCAAAATTATCAAAATAAAGGTTTCGGCGCCTCGGCAGTGGTAGAAAAAAGTACAGGCGAACTGATTGGGTGTTGTGGAATTATTTACGATTCAGAACGGAGCGAACCAGAAATTCCAGAAATTATTTACAGCTTTGACCCAAAGATATGGGGACAAGGTTTAGCTAGCGAAATTGTCCCAACTATGCTTGACTACGGGTTACAACGGTGTGGGTTACAACCTATTCTTGCAACTATTGCGCCTGAAAACTTGGCTTCACAGCGTGTTGTTGAAAAAGCTGGGATGGTGTTTGACCGAGAAGAAATCGAATCGGATGGGTTGCCTTCATTGATATACTTCATTGAAAGGAACGTTAAACTAAATTAACCGGGTGTTTCACAATTTATAAAAGGATGGGCATTATAAAAACTTTGACTAGTGTCGGGGGTAAAATATGCGTTTGCAACATGAAATAGATGTTTTTTCTGCTGTAATTAAAGATAAAAGTTATGGTATATCAGGAATTTTTTTAGTTGAAGCATCAGTTGAGATTTTATCACAAAATCTTCTTGAAAATAAAAGTTTTGAGAATCTGAATTTTCAAAAGCTATCAACTTGCGGGTCTTATTTTACAGGTGTATACGACTTGCAACAAGAGACTTATGATGATTGGGTTTCAATCAACAATCAAACATATTCATTAGCTCCTTGGGTGAAAAATCATCAACTTACTTTAATTTCCGAAGAAGAATATAATCAATACTGTTTAAGTGGTGAATATAATTCGTCTGGTTTTTACCGTCTAACTAGACCAGGGTTTTCTAAAAATTTTTCACAAGCATTGATTCAGATATATGGTTATTGCCCAATTGCTTTTTCCTTTGGAAGCGTAATTTATCTTGAAAGAGTTAGCGAAAAATGGTGTACTTTATCATCTTATGGTTTGTATAATCAATAACTAAACTACCAAAAATTGCTATGTATTGCATATCTTATTATTTTTCATGGAAAATAACTTGTCGAGTCAATGCCAAAATTTTATAACTAAAAATATCCAAATGGAACTGTCATGCTAAAACTAAGATTAATCCTAGAAATGCACAAACCTTGAAATAGAAAATAAGTTTATATATTCTGCATTTCCAGAATATAGGTGTTATTATCATAGTTATTAATTCCGTCAGGAGGGTCAAATCGGAAGCCTCCAAAAATAATCATTTGATTATTAAATTGTATAGTAGAATGTCCATGTCTAGGAGTAGGAAAATTTCCGTCAGCTTGAGGAATAATAGCACGATAAATTCCATTAGTAACAGACCCAGTAACAGGTAAATTTAGCAAAAGTAAATTATCAATCGTAGCATGACTAAGACCATCTTGTGCTGCTACTCCGCTAAAAATAACTAGGTTATTTCCAAATTCCCCATAACCGCCAACAGTTCGACCTGGATAAAAAAAATAGTCAATATCTTCGTAATCTTCATCTTCGTAATCTTCATCTTCATCACTATTCGACAAAGATAAAATAGTTTTACCACTATAATTTTCAATTGTGGGCGCCAATTCGGCTTTCTGCCATTGCAATCCTAGTAAATTTGTAAAATCCAAATCAGTTAAATTTAAAGTTAAAATATCTGAGCAGAATCCTTCGTAGGCACCATCTCCAAAAAATTTGATTAATGTATTGTCACGAACTACCAATCCACTCGAAGCAGAACCAATAGAACTTTTAGCTTCTAGCTTTAGCCAAGACATTGTGGTTAAATCGAGAAGATGAAGGTTGTCGTATGAAAAGTATATATCACGGTAGCCCCCATAAATAAATAATTTATCTTTAAATAAGGCTGCACTATGATGAGAACGAGCAACTGGTGGAGTCCCATTAGGAATAACTCGCGACCAATGCCACGTTTTTAGTTCGAGAATATAAACATCTGTATCGTTACAAATATATCCTCCTGGTATCTGTTCAAAATATCCTCCCCACACCACCATTTGTTCTTTATTTAATACAGCAGTATGAAAACTTCTGCTGGGAGGAATTTCACCTGATACTTGTGGTTTTTCCCAAGTCCAAGATTCGAGGTTGAGTATATGAACATCGTTGAGAGTTTTATTAGTTTCGTTATCTTCTCCAGCAAAAATAATCATGGAGTTTTGATATCGAATTGCAGAGTGTCCGTATCTACTTTGAGGGGGATTTCCTTGAATTTGAGGAAATTTCCAGATAAAATGAGGAGGCTGCGATACTAATTGTGAATCATTTGACGATAACATTGATTTTTCACCTAATAAGCTTTCTTAAAGAACAACTACCAATTAGTCAATACTTACACATATTTATGTGAACAGCTACCGTACTACTAACTTCTATCTCCCTTTTCCTTCTACCCTCTGCCAAAAACAAATGCCAGAGTTATCACCAAAAGTGAGCGAGAACTAAAAGTTAGGGGATTCCCTCAAGTACCAGAGCTTATCAACTCTATATCTACCTATCAAATCAAGCATTTCAACTTATTAATAGCTTGAGATGCTTGGGGGAATCCATCTAAGATAAAAAATAGATATACAAGCGCGGATTTATCTCTCATATATTGACCGCTTGTACGTATTTGTACTTTTGTTATTATGGAAGATAAAATCAATAAACTTTACCCTTGTGCTTGTTGTGGTTACTTAACTTTAGAATCACAGCCACCTGGTACTTATATTTTCTGTCCAATTTGTTTTTGGGTTGATGAACCAGAAAATTCTAATTGGATAGGTAATCGTTTTCTTTCTTTGCGTCAAGCACAACTTAATTTCATCGAGTTCGGCGCCTGTGACAAGGAATGGTTAGATTATGTTCGTCGTCCGACTGAAGCAGATATTCGTTCAGCTAACTGGCAACCCATAGAGCATATACTAGAAAATAATAGACTAAAATTAATTGAAAAAATTCATAAAGCTTTTAATGATGTTAAACGTGAAAATGGTCTTTCTTTACATGGAGCAAGAGCGCTTGATGATTGGTGTAGCATGGAAGAAGCAAGAAAAGTAAGTCAAAAAACGCCTGAACAACAAAAATGGCAAGATATTTCTAAAGAATTAATAGAAGAGTTAGGAGATTCTTTTGGGTTTTTAGACCCAAAAGGATTTCGCTACTATTTACCCGCTTTTCTGATTTATTCGCTCAATTATAACAGCGGTTATGCATTTATCGACTATATATATTTTGCATTTGCATATCAACCTAAATATTATCAAGAACGTTTAGCTTTGCTTAACAAAGAGCAATTAGAAGTTACCCAAGAATATGTAAAATTAAAAGATAGTTATACTTAGTTAATATTGCTATTAAATTAACATTTAATCATGATAAACGTTTCGTTCTTTCGTAGTCACTTTTTCTTCAATATCTATATGGATGGTATACTGTACCCAAGCAAAGTCCCACCAACCAGCCCTACCATCATCACCATATAGCAAGATTTGATTATCAGAGTTGGCTGGATTACCTAGCAATTTAATCACTTTTTCTTTACTCATACCTGTTTGAATTGACTTGAATTTTTCTTCGGAAAATTCTTTTGGTAAAATCGTATCTATTAAAGGATTATTTTGATAATAGCATTCTGACTTCAGCAATGCGATATCTCCGATACTCCAGCAAAAAATATTATGACTGTATAGGTAAAAAGGAACATGGAAAATAACAGCCATTGCTAATATTATAAATATTAAATAGCCTGCTTTTTTCCATTTCCATACACAAGCACCACAAATGACGGATACTACTGGTCCAATAATCCAAAGTAGGGGAAAAGATTCCTTGGTCGGTAAATAAACTAATGTTGGACTAGAAAGAAAGGCAAGGAATAAGATTAATGAAACAGATGCAATTGTAATTGTCAGACGAATAATTAGTGATACTAGAGGCATAGCGAAGAATGAAAAATTATTAATTATTATGTACTATCAAAGTAACTATATATATATTTCCCAAAAACTTTGTCTAAACAACACTGAAATCACAAATTTTGACAAAAATCGGCGTAATGCTACTGATGGTAATAAAAAACCACGGAAAATGTGGTATGTATTTTAGTTTACCAATAGTTTTGGGAATTTTAAATATATACAGGACGGGAGCAAAAATCCCAGAAGTAAAGTTTCTGTACGTAATTTCTAATATAGTTCAATACAAAGCATGAAAATCTTAACTAAAACTGACGAGCAGTTAGTATTGCAGCATAAACCAATTATTCAATGGTGTGGGTTGATACAGATTCTTGCGTTTGTTTCATACTTATGGTATTCAGTCATCTTAGGGACAAATGTTGCTACCAAATTAAGCTGCAATCGTTTTTCAGAAAACCAAGTTGATTGTAAACTCGAACGTTTGAACACAGTTGCGAGCATAGAGACATTAAAAATATTTTCACCTCAAGCTGCTAAGATTGTTAAAGAAGAGGTTCGCTCTAACTATTATCATTACCAGGTTCTAATCCTTACCAGTTCTTCTGAATATTCTTTATTACCACCAATATCATCTGGTGATGAAGAACCAAAAAATCAGCAAGTTGCTGACCAAATTAATCAATTTATCGCTAACAAAAAAAATACTTTAGAGATAACACAAGAACAATGGAAAGCAGTTAGCTTGAATATTGCATTTGCGCTTATAACTACTTTAATTTTGACTCCAAGTATTGCCTACTGTGTGATAGCTCCCATGACTAAATGTACTTTCGATAAAAAAGTAAATAAGCTTATTATAAAGAGGAAAAGAATATTTAATCAAAAAACATTCGAGTATCCATTAAACAATATTGAACAAGTTCATATACAGCCTTATTTTAAGTCTCATTTTCAAGTCGCTCGTCTTGCACTAATGTTAACATCTCAAGAAGAAGTTATACTTCATCATAACTACTTATCGAATAAAGATGTTAGAGATTTATTAGAGAGTATTAAATCTTTTATATAAGCTGCTGAAGTCTTTTAAAAGCCTATATAGGGTAAATCAATAAATATTTCCGAGTATTCTCTCTCACAATTCCATCAACTATAATATTTGGGTCATGGTCACTACCTCGACTTTGGTAATCTATAACTTCATCTTCTGTTTCCTTACCAAAAAACCATCAACTGTTACAAATAGGGGTGTTTTGTTTTTTCCTATTTTATTAGAAGTTTGTAATTTACAGTGTCGGGTTGTAAGGTACAACCTTCTCTTGTTGGTCTGGGTCATTACGAGCAGCTAGTACAATAACAGGTTCTGTTGCACTCAAATTCCGAGGTTGATGCGGAACACCAGGGGGAGTAAAAATGAAATCTCCTGCTTCACACACTTGGCGCTGCTTAAGTCCTTGCCCATAAAGTATTTCCACTTGACCCTTAAGCAGGTAAATAGCTGTTTCATGTAAGGCGTGAAAATGTGGTTCAGCAATTCCACCGGGAGGAATAATTGTTAAATACATTGCAATTCCTGTGGCGCCTGTCGTGTTTGCACAAATGCCAACAAAATCTGGTAAATGTTGCTTTAACAGCGTTTCCGCATCCGGACGCACAATAATTAGTTCCGTTTGTTTTTGAGCGAATTGCCCACAGGCTTCAACATTATTAGATACTGTTTTTTCTATCATGATAAACCCTAACCCAAATAATTTATAACTCCTTTTCTAATACACGCACGGAAAAATCAACTTATGCATCTTTTTATCGATACTCACACCTTTTTATATAAAATACCCATTATTTTTCTTAGCCCCCCTTATTAAGGGGGGTTGGGGGGATTTAATAATTTGCAGCTTCATATTAAATCCGTCTTAGTGGCATAATAAATACTTATACCGCTTGAAAATTAACATTACTCAATATATTGAATGAGGAAAGCTGACAGACTCTTCCAATTAGTAAATCTGATTAGAACTCACCAACCTATTACAGCCCAGCAGCTAGCTGAAAGGATTGGTGTTTCTATACGTACAATTTACCGATATATCGATGATATTTCGATTAGCGGTATTCCTATATATGGTGAGCCTGGTGTTGGTTACGCAATGGATGAAAATTTTGAATTACCTCCCCTTACCTTGAACCAAGACGAACTTGCAGCTTTGATGCTTGGCATGGAAATGCTGTCGCGCTCTACTGGAGATGACTTAGCACAAGCAGCAAAAACTCTTTTAAGCAAAATTGAAGCAGCGTTGCCATCAAGAACTTTAAAACCAATTCATACACCTATTCAAGCACTAGCCAACATTTTAAATGACCAAACTTTAAAACATTGGAACAACCTTTATCGAGCCATTCAACAACAAAAAGCAGTTAAAATTGTCTATTTTAGCTTGAATGAGCAATTGTCCGAAAGAATTATTTTCCCGTTGGGGCTATTTTATTGGGGTGAAAAGTGGATAGTTGGAACATGGTGTGTACTAAGGAATTCATACAGAGATTTCCGTGTTGACCGAATACAAAATCTTGATAAAGCTGATAATGTTGAGTCTCCAGGGCAAGAAATTAGTCTTGAAGCATACACTCACTTCAATGCTGAGGCTTGGAGAATAGCAAAATTATCTAGTCTCCACTGACATCACGCTGTCAGTAGGGTAATTTTATGCTGAGTACTGCTCAACAATTTGTTAAGGAGTATATAGGCGCCATGTTTGAGATGTTTCCTAACTTTTGGACTCCAGTATTACCCATTGCTGAAATTGGATTTACGCCAATAGCGGTTGAATTAGCTGGTGAATTGCTGGTACTTTTTCGTAACTCAGCAAGTCAGTTTGCGGCATTATTAAATCGCTGCCCTCATCGAGGCGCCTCTCTCTCACGAGGACAAATCACAGAAGATGGTTGCCTACAATGTCCCTATCATGGTTGGCATTTTGCTGCATCAGGCGCCTGTACTCGTGTTCCTTTTAACCAGCTTAATCAGGCTCAACTATCAAAATTGTCAGTAGTAAGTTTCCCTACAAGGGTAATAGCAGGTATCTTATGGATATTTACAGGAACAGAAAACGTGCCAGAAATACAGTTGCCGTCCAGCTTAATGGAACCAGACGAACGCTATATAATTCACCATGAAATTTGGAATGCTCATTGGACAAGAGCTATCGAAATTTCGCTGGATTATTTACATATTCCCTTTGTGCATAGAGATTCATTTGGTCGCGAGTTTAATGACGTAGCACACAATTCGGCGCTCGCACAAATTAGCATTACTTCAACAGCAAATGGAATGACGGTCATAAATCGAATCAATACCTTACCTGCTGGGATTGAAATTGAGTGGCGCCAGCCCAACAACGTTATTCTAAAGTTAGATTTAGATGGAATGCCACTGCGTCCTCATCTATTTGCCATTCCAATTAATGCCCAACAAATGCGATTTATGCAGGTCGTTCTACCCAAACCTGGTATAGATATAAACAACTTTAACTTCGATGAGTTTTTTGCAGCATCCCTCGACGACCGCATCATGGTTGAGTCACAAATTGGTGAAGTACCTAACACAACTGACGAATACAACGTTCCTACAGATGAACCATCATTGCGATTCCGTCGTTGGTACTACCGTACAGTAAAAAGTGAAGTACTGCCCCAGGTTTAACCATTTTGCTTAAAACATATATAGTTAAAATATTATGGGATGAATGGGTTTGATTGTATATGACGAAAACTTATCAAAGCATTACCCTCGAACAAGTTAATATTAACTTACCTACTTTTAGAGCCAATCCTTTCCCAACTTTTAAACGTTGGCGTCATAATCGACCTGTTGTACCAGTAAAAGCCTTTGGGCAACGTGCTTGGCTTGTTACTCGTTACGATGATGTGCTTGTAACCCTTACAGATGAACGTTTTGTAAAAAATCGACGCAATGCTACTGATGGTAATAAAAAACCACCTCACATGTGGTTGCCAGGATTTGTTAAGCCGCTTGAGCGTTTGGATGCTCGACTCTGACAACCCTGACCACGGTCGTTTACGTTATGAGCGTGCATCAGGCATTTACACCACGCTTAATTGCCCAAATGCAAACTCGTATTCATTGCTTGGCACACGAACTAATTGATAAAGCCATAGCTAAAGGGGAAATGGATTTAATTCGTGATTTTGCGTTACCAATACCAATGGTTGTAATTAGCGAAATGCTTGGTGTCGCTGAACAAGATAGAGCGGCTTTTCATCGTTGGTCAAACGTTATGGTCAGTGTTAGTAAACCTATCGATGGTATTTTTGCTATTCCTAGCTTATACCAACTAGTTAAATTTTTACGTAGACTCCTGGGTACACGGCGCCAAAATCCTCAAGATGATTTAACTAGCGCTTTGTTACAAGCTTCGGAAGAAGGCTCGAAATTATCAGAAGACGAAGTGGTTGGTATGGCTGCACTTTTACTAACCGCAGGTCATGAAACTACTGTGAATTTAATAGGTAATGGTGTATTGGCTTTACTAACACATCCAGCAGAATTAGAACGTTTACGTACCGAACCAGAACTGATGAAATCAGCAGTTGAAGAACTCGTGCGGTATACATCCCCAGTGTTATTTGCTACAGAACGTTATGCTCGTGAAGATATTGAGATGGCAGGTACAACTATTCCAGCATCTGAAGAGCGTATTTGCTGCACTTGGTTCTGCTAACCATAATGAATCAAACTTTGATAATCCCGAAACCTTAATTCTAGATAGACAAAACAATAAACACCTCGGTTTTGGCTCTGGAATGCATTATTGCCTCGGCGCCTCTTTGGCAAGGCTTGAATCTAGCATAGCTTTTCAGGTATTGTTTGAGCGATTGCCTTTCTTTAGACTTGCAATTAACCCTGAAAACTTACGTTGGAATTCTAGTTTGATTATGCGAGGCGTTTCTTCGATACCCATTAAATTTTGATTACTAGATTTTAGGTTTATTCTGGGTTACTCCGAACGGAAAAAATTTCCTATCGGTAAATGTTAGCAGAGTGATGAGTTTAGGCGCCTACAACCAAAAAAATACCACAATTATAAAGAAAACATTAAGATTTTTCTTTTGAACGTAATTAGATGTATATCTAAATAGTAGAATAAATTTTGTTATTACAACGGGGTCAGCGATTATAAAGACCTTGACTATAAAACAATTCAAGGAGCATAATTGACGATTTTACGGTGCCGAGTTCTCTATTATGAAGACTTGGCGCTGCCTTTAGCACTGAGCTAATTTTCCAAAATCTTGTTTTCTTCTTTCTTGTTTTATAGAATGTAGGGTGCGTGATGCCATGAAGGAATTTCAACGTATATATAAGACTTGTAGCGTCACGCACCGACTTATGATTATGACAGCATAATCACTTCGCATAGAAAAAAGCCTTAAGTATGGAACAATGCAAACGTGTAATAAACTAAACCATATTGACATGTAAGTATTTAAAATAACGTTATTAATTGCATGGGGTGAAGTTTTTACGCAATCACCATGTCAATTAAAAAAACGCACCCCTACTCAACTCAGCTTGAATTTGACTTTTCCATTCTGAGTAACGGCACAAAGGTCATTGTTACTGGGTATGATGTTTACAACCTCCAAGATATGAGTAGACAAACTGGCATAATTGACGGATACTCAAGACAATATGGTTATTACTCAGTTTATTTTAAGAACTTCCCAGGATTATTCGGCGCCAAGAAACTCATCCTGTATTACTGCCGCGAACAGCTTCAACCTATACCTGGCGCCAAAGGTCGCTGTAGTTGGCAAAGTGCGGTTGAACGAGAGATAAAGAAGTCCCGCAAATCTAAATAAATTTATCTGCCTAATTAATGTTGAACTACGAGAGCTTATGATGGAAGGAAAGTTTTAAAGGCAGCTACAACCATACATCAGCCCCACCAAAACTATGTACGCCTTAATTTCAACTGAAAAAATTCAACTACCTTCCGGAATGTTGGTGCGAGTACCTGGTTCTTGGCAACTATATCGTACCCTCTGCGATAGCCGGGGCGATTCCTCCATTCCACGTATAAAGTACCGCTCTGGAGAAATTTTATTAATGTCACCATTGCCTAAGCATGGACGCGAAGCAAATATTTTGGCAGATGTTGTTAAAGTTTTACTTGATACCCAAAACCGCAACTACGAAGCATTCACTCCCATTACAATGGAACTGCCCTCTGAAAGTGGCATTGAGCCAGATTATTGTTTTTATATAGATAATTGGCAAGCAGTGGTCGGACGCGACAGGTTAGATTGGCAAACCGACCCATCACCAGATTTAGCAATCGAAATTGATGTCACTTCGTACACCGATGTCAATGACTATGCACCGTATCGTGTCCCAGAAGTTTGGCTGTTCAAACGCAATCAATTATTAATTTACGGCTTACAAAACAATAAATACCAATTGCAACCAACCAGTCGTTACTTCCCTAATGTAGATTTGCAAACTCTCATAACTCAATGCTTAGAAGCAGCAAGCGCGCGTGGTACAGGTGTCGCAATTCGTGAATTACGCAGTTCTTTGACACTCGGTTTGGAATAATTACCTATATTTTCCGCCCATATGTTGACTATGCAACATTATATGCTATTCTCTTTTTCAAGAATCTTGTTTTCTACTTTCTATAATCTACCTAACTAGATGGAAGAATCATCTAAACTAGCAACTGTTATCGCTATCTCTTGTCTAAGCGGGGGTTCTGGCAAAACCACCACCGTCTTAAACATCGCCACGATGCTTTCAGATAAAGGTAAAACTCTAGCTGTTGATTTCGACCCGCAAGGAAACTTGAGTCAATGGCTTGGTATTAACGACCTTTCCGAATCTGCTACCATCGCGGAGACTATTTTACCTGACACCGACCGCGTACAAATTAAGGAAATTATTTTACAGCCGACCAACGAAGACCGCAAAGGGCGCCTACTACTTGCACCCAGTGACTATAGTTTATCGAGGGCAGCCGATGCAATTGCAATGGAACCTGGACGCGAACGTTTTCTCAAGCGCGCGTTAAAACCCATCCTTTCTGAGTACGACTTTATTGTCATCGATGCTCCACCCTCGAAAGGTATCCTTACATATAACGCAATTCTCGCTGCTGACTTTTTGGTTATTCCTACCGAATGTACCCCCAAAGGAGTCACTGGCGCAGTTAGTACTTCAGTCTTAGTTAAAGAACTCGAAGAACTTGACTTTCAGGTGCCCCGTATTTTAGGAATTGTACCTACCAGAGACGCTTGGGCAGGCGCCAATCAAACGCGCATTTCCAAAGCAGCAATAACAGCACTCAAAGAAGCACTTCCAGAAGTCCATATATTTAGTTCCGTTCGTCAAAGTACAGTAGTCCAGCAAACAAACCACGCTGGATGGTCACTGCTGGAAGCTGGAGAGAAGTCCTTAGCACAACCTTACATAGAAGCTGTTAGCGCAATAAGAAAAAGCCGGAAGTCAGAAGTAAAAAAATAAGAGAGACAAATTATGGCTACACCTAAAAAGAAGCTACCTACTGGACCTATACGGATACAGGCGCCTGTCACCAAAAAATCTGAAACAATTACTGCACAAGCTTTAGAACCAGATACTAGTTCAGAAGAAACCACAAATCTAGAACCTGTAAAACAAGAATCTACTAAACTAGAATCATTTACATTAGAATTAATACCCGAAACTAGTAATCACACTAACGTTATACCGCTACAAGAATCTAGTTTTATAGAAGCTAGTAAACTAGATGCTGCAATTCCAGATGTACAAAATCCTCAAACTCAAGAAACTACCAAATTAACAAAAGATTCAGCTAGTCAAGAATCTAGTTTTCCAGAATCAAGTTTGCAAGAATCTTATCTACAAGATACAGACTTCAAGAAAGTAGCAATGCGGCTTTCTGGTGAAGCAGTCGCTAAATTGCAGCAATTCCGCGCGTCATCAGGTATACCCTACGAAATTTTGGTTGATGTCATGGTTCGTAACTGGGAAAACCTGCCTCAACGCACACAAAACTCTTACCTACACCAAGCAAAACAACT
Organism: Calothrix sp. PCC 7716; assembly: GCF_019977735.1. Taxonomy (GTDB): domain Bacteria; phylum Cyanobacteriota; class Cyanobacteriia; order Cyanobacteriales; family Nostocaceae; genus Dulcicalothrix. The sequence goes on from NZ_AP025020.1 coordinate 67,927, forward strand.
ACGAGTACAAAGACTCATGGCTGGACAAGAAAAAACAATGCAAACCATGAAAGCCAAGTATTTACAGTAAATCAACTGCAAATTGTTATGCCCAGGTAGAAGCATCTGGAACGTAAACGCAGTTTTCCTGCACGACCAAGTTGGCGCACCTTTCAAACTTCTACCTCAAGGTGACTAGGCTATCATTAATGATTGAATCATTGCTTCAAGACCTTGTAGTGACGGCACTATAACTTTTATTCTTGAATATCATACCACCCTTGGAGAAAAGCCACACAATTTTTATAATTATAAAGATTTTTATAAGATAATGAAATTTTGGGTTTAGTAGCTTGATTTCTTAAGTATTTACCGTTAAATTAAACGCTATAGTTTTTTAACTTGGTATAATTACAAAAATAAAATTTTGTTCTTGAATAAAATAAAAGCGTTAGTAGTTTATTGAATAACATGAATCATATTAGATGTAAACCCAAAGCTGTTATATGACAAAGTAATAACTTTCATTTGTTTGCAAAGTCAAATTAGAAAGTTGTATCACAGTATATTTTAACTATTGTAATATAGATTCAGTATATTGAGCTACCTGTTCAATATTGAGCTTTAAGTTTTTAATCTTTCTGTAATCTTTGTGTAAATAAAGCGAATCTCCTTTTACAAACATAAATGCTTGTGTCCACAGGAAATTGAACTGACTTTATTTGAACATATTTTTCTTGTGATTGAAACAAGAGCTAAATTTATTAGTACAACAATGCTAAATAAAATAGCTTGATTTTAGTTAAAAATACTGATAAATTGGAAATTAATAAATTTTGATAATCATTTTCATAATTGTTTGGAGTACATTGATGATGAATAATAAATCTGATTTAGTACACTCGCCTTTATTATGCAACTTTTTAAAGTTTGCTAGTGCTGGCGTTAATGCACGAGTTACATTTGAAAATATTTGAATTAATATCTAAATTCACCTCGAACGTATTAATCAACGGCGCTTTATGAATAGTCTCGAACTCCCTATCCTTTTTTTGGGAAAGCTTTGCTTCAGATTATTCTATTAGGAAATCAAAACTTAGCTTACAGGCATGTTCATGGGGAGCAAGTAACTCTATTGATGCCTTTCATCGTAACAATTTTTAGATAGTTTTCCAAAATTTAAATTTCACAATTTTTGAGGTTTATCAATGCTTTTGAATAACATAAAGAAGATTATGGTGGTAGGCACTGTTTTCACAGTTTTAGCTTGCTTATTCCCACAATCTGCTCAAGCTCGAAGATTTGGTTTCTCTGGCAGTCCAAACGGGACTATTAGAGCTGATGAATGTTGTATAATAGATTCCTCTATTCAAGATTCATCCCCGAATGATGATAATGTAGGTATTTTTAAAGGAGCATTTGAGAAGTTTTCTTTTACAATTCAAGAAAGAGCAATTGATTTTTTTTACTCACAACCACCTTTGTTATTAGGAGATATAAGGTCTTCTCTAATTACAGATAATGATTTAATTCAAGACCTTATAGGCGCAGCAATTAATCCAGATGTTTCTAATCCAACAGCTGCTCTCTTTGTGAATGGCGGGGTGCAGTATGAAGCTACATTTAGTAACAGTCTAATAACGTTCACCTTTTTTGCTCCCTTTGTGGATTCTCATTCGTCTACTCGTTCTGCTTTAATCAATGATTTATCAAGCTTAGAACAATTTAACTTTCGTGGTATTCCAGCATTCATTCGTAATATTATTAATCCTTTAACAGGTAGTTTCTATGAACAGATTGGTTTTGGCGCTCCCGGAGGCTTTGGTAGTACTCCTGTTGCATTAGGATTTAGAGTAATAGATGATACTCCACCATTGACAACAAAGGTGCCTGAACCTATATCACCAGCTAGCTTACTAGGTATTGGAGCTATAAGCACAATATCACTTTTAAGACGTAGAAATATGAAGATAAAACTAGCTAACAGTGAGTTTACTCTATCTAAATAGAAGACTAGATTCAATTTAAAACAATCTTTTTGTAGAGTTATTTAGCTGTTAAAAGTTAGGAGTATTTTCAACTTTGCCTCCTAACTTTTTATCCTTAGCAGTTAAAAATTAAATAATATGAACTGGAAGACTGAGGGCATTCTATTTATGAAACGTTATACTTTCCAATTTTGGTTTTGTAATGGAAGTATTTTATTGTGGCTATTAGCATCTAAGTCAACTTTGGCAGAAATTATTCCAGATAATACTCTGCCTGTTAACTCTATTGTTACACCTTCTAGCAATATTAGAGTAATTGAGGGAGGTACCCAGCTAGATGGCAATCTCTTCCACAGCTTTCGAGAGTTTTCATTTTCATTACTTTCTAGTGATACTACTGGAGACACTGCATTTTTCAATAATGGCGCCTCAGTTAGAAACATTATTACGCGCGTTACAGGTGTATCAATTTCTAACATAGATGGTGTAATACAAGCTAACGGCGCCGCCAATCTATTTTTTATTAACCCCAATGGCATTATTTTTGGACCTAATGCCAGTTTGAATATTGGAGGTTCGTTTGTAGCAAGCACAGCAAACAGCCTGAAGTTTACCGATGGCACCGAATTTAGTGCAACCTTTCCTCAAACCTCTGCTTTGTTAACAGTTAATGTTCCCTTGGGACTGCAATTTGGCTCAAACCCAGGAGAAATTCTTAATCAATCCCAAGCAAGTCCTCTTGAAGGGGTCAATAGTATTGGCTTACCCGTTGGATTGCAAGTTCAAAGCGGTAAGACTCTTGCGTTGGTGGGTGGTAATGTATCTTTAGCTGGCGGCAATTTAACTGCAATTGGAGGAAGAATTGAGCTAGTACATAACGGCGGAAATAAAACAACCATTAAATAGCTAATGCTTTACCCTTATATGTCCACTTAAAAGGTTTAGCCATTGTTTTATTAAAGTAATCAATAAATTCAAGAATTCGGGTTTTGAGGTCAGCTTTGCTTTTGAAGCTAGCACGCTTGAGTAATTTACGAACTAAAATACTGAACCAAATTTCAATTTGATTGAGCCAAGAAGAATGCTTTGGTGTATAATGGAAGACAATTCGATGGTCGGGATTTTTTAAAAATTCCGCACGAGATTTCATAGATTTGAGTACACCGCTTTCTCCTTTAATACCTAAGTCGAGATTTAAACCCTCTTTTTCTGCAATTAAACGAACGAGTGATTCAGACTGATGAGTGTTAAGACAATCCATAATTAAGTGCCATTTAGGAGCATTGGGGTCGCTTTCAATAACTTTACGAATATGTTCAGCAAAATCCTCTTCTGTTCTGGTATCTCCACAGCTTGGTTCAATAATTTGACCAGTGGCAATATCAAAACTAGCTATTAAACTTTGTGTACCATGACGAACGTACTCAAACTCTCTTCTTTCAACTTTACCCGGTCGTATCGCTAAGTCTTTTTCTATACGCTCAGTTGCTTGAATACCAGTCATTTCATCTATCGATACTGTGCGCTCACCGTTTTCGTGACGTTCGATTGCACTGATATATAAGCCAGTAATATCTTCAAGTTTTTCATCAAATTCTTCGTCCAGAGGGGGGGGTTAACCAGTAGCGACTCTGGTGGGGCTTAAGTTCTGCTTCTTCTAATAATCTTCCTACATGTCGAACAGATATGCTTTCAATAATTCCTTGTTTCATAATTTCGTCTGCTAGTTCTCGCGCTGTCCAATGACTTATCGGTCGTCCATAGTCTTCAGGGGGTGAACATGCAAGCGTAAATAATCCTAAAACTTGTTCCATACTAAATTTAGCTGGGGCACCTACACGCTCAGAGTCTTGTAATCGTTGAGTTATTGTTAAGTCACTTCCAGATGTTAAAAACCATCGCTCTCGCCATAAACAAGCTGTATGCCGACTAATATCCAAGATTCGACCGATTTCCCGATGATTTTTACCTTCTGATGCCAATAAAATGATTCTTGCTCGCATTGCTAGTTGCTGCGGCGTGCTATGACGATTTACCAACTGTTGGAGTTCCAAACGTTCAAAATCGTTTAAATTTAATGGTTTTGGAGCTAATCCTGTCACACCCTGACTCCTACTATGTTTACTAAAACAGCTTAAAAAAGCTTATTGCTTAATTTACCATAACAGTGGTCAATTTATTTCCGCCGTTGTGTACTAGGTAGTGTTGCTTCTGGTGGTTTTGTTAATTTAGGCGAGATTGAAACAGGCTATGCACTAGGGTACGCAAGCGTTGAGAAATTTCAAGATATTCAATTGTCTCAGGGAGCGATTGTCGATACTAGTGGTTCTAGTGGAGGAGCTATCAAACTACAGGGCAGAAATCTCATTCTTTCTGGTGATTCGCAAGTTTTTTCTACAACTTCTGAGTCAGAAAATGGGGGAAATTTAGTAATTAATGCTACTGACTCTATAAACCTAAGTGGAAATAATACCGCTATATATACGTTTACTTCCGGTAGTGGAGCAGCTGGCAACTTAACAGTAGTAACTAAAAAGTTAACGGTTGAAGGAGGCGCTTATATAACAACTTCTACTCAAGGTGAAGGGCGAGCAGGAGATTTGCAGGTCAATGCTTTGGAGTCTATAGAACTTACAGGAACAACCTCTGTTGGTGAACTTTCCAGTGGTTTAGGTTCTCAAGTATGTCCAATCTTAAATAATTGTGAGAGCGTTACTGGCAATGGTGGAAACTTAACCATTGAAACTAGGCGCCTACTTATTCAAGATGGGGCACGCATAGATGCTTCGACTTTTGGGACGGGTCGGGGAGGAAATGTGCTAGTAAGAGCTTCGGACTCTGTGGAACTAATTGGAGCAAGTCAAAGTGGTTTAGTTAATAGTGGCATTTTTACCCAGGTTGGAAACGGCGCCATAGCTAATGCAGGTGACGCAGGTAACTTAACCATTGAAACTCAGCGATTAATAGCCATGAAAGGTGGGGCGGTATCTAGTGCGACCTTTTCTTACGGTAATGCGGGAACTTTGATTATTAACGCCTTAAATTCTATTGAACTTAACGGAACTTCATCATCAGCAACTTTAACTAGAGGTAGCAGTGGTATTTTTGTTTCTGCCGAGCCTAAAGCTACAGGTAATGTAGGAAACTTAAACATTCGCACTAAGCTACTAACAGTTGAGAATGGTGCAAAAATTTCGGCAGATAATTTTGGCACAGGTCAACCTGGAAGCATGACTTTGAACGTTGACAAGTTGGCGATACGAAATGGGGGATTAGTTAGAGCTGGTTCATTTGATGAAGGTTCGGGAGGAACTTTGACTGTTAATGCTGCTCTTGATGTAGAAATTAATGGAACTGGAACTATTGGTTCCGATAAAGTTAACAGTACTTTAACCATAAGCAGTCAAGGCACTGGGCAGGCAGGTGATTTAAAAGTCACGGCTCGTTCCGTAAAATTGGATAACCAAGGCAAGCTAATTGGTGAAAGTGCCTCAACTGATGGAGGAAATATTACTTTGAATCTGCGCGAATTACTGCTATTGCGCCGCAACAGTCAAATTTCTACAACTGCTGGCACTGCACAAGCTGGTGGAAACGGAGGTAATATTACTATCGATGCCTCTAATGGATTTATCGTTGCCGACACACGCGAAAATAGTGATATCACAGCCAATGCTTTTACTGGTAGAGGTGGAAATGTAAATATTCGCGCGCAAGGTATTTTCGGAATTGAGCCGCGTCTTCGAGAGTCTCCACAAACTAGCGATATTACCGCAAGCTCTGAAACTGGTATTCAAGGTCAAATATCTATTAATGACCCCGATGTTGAACCTGCACAGGGACTAATAGAACTACCCGAAGAAGTCGTTGATGCTACTCGTCGGGTTGCTCAAATTTGTCCAAGAGAACCCGGCGCCAAGCCACTTGGAGAATTTACCATTACAGGACGAGGTTCTTTACCTCCTAGCCCACTCGAACCATTACCCGGTGCCACCAACACCACTAAACTAGCAACTTTAGATGATAACAATACTAATGTATTAAATATAGCCCCTAACAAAGTGCAAAACGCAATAGTTGAGGCGCAAGGCTGGGTTAAGAATAATGACGGGAGTTTAGAGCTTGTTGCAATGGCGCCAAATTCTACACTTATGCCGCGTGTTGTAGCATCTGCATGTCCTGATAATTAATCTCATCAATCAATGTATAAAAGAGTGCTACTCACTATCAATTAGGGCAAACTCCGTTTACGTTCATTTTTTTTTAACATGAATGAATTGATAATGTTCATATGCGTTCACGTAGTGTTCCGCAGGAAAGCTTTCTTTGAGCGTAGCGAGTAGTGCCTATAATTAAATCAATTTGGAGAGCAACATGAAACGCATTTGGTGAATTAGCTTTTAAATTTGGACTATTTCCTGCACATAATATGAAGTTAAAGAATTAGTAAAATCATGCATTGACTATTTATAAACACATCAATAATCGGATATATTTAAGTAAATACCGCAGTTGTACAATATCAGAATTAATAACATGTCAATATCTAAATTCATCTCAACCACAGTTGTGCTTGGAATAGCTTTCTTATCCTCAAATACACCCGTATTAGCAACCGTATATGTATCAGGAAGTGTTAACTTAGTTGATGGACCTAACATAAAAACAGTCCCAGGACCTAATGCGTCGGCATCGGTAACAGCATCGACTTTAGGAGGAAATGCATCAGCTTCTGCAAGCGATAATGGAATTTTAAGTGCTGTTTCTACATCCGAAAATTCTCTTTTAATTACGGATTCTTTTCTTATCCCTTCTGTTGCAGTTGCTGGCTTTAACACTGGATACATTATTACTGGAAATACAAATAATGTTTCTATTCCTCTAACGTTTAATTTTGGTTTAAATGGAAGTTTAAATGCTTCTAGTGTACCCAAAAGACTTGATGGTATTTGGTCAAGAAGCGAAGCTTCATATACCTATAACCTATTTAATAGTGGCACTCGTATTACAGGATGGACTACTTTAGAATCTAGTTCTGGAATTCCTAGTTACTTAAGTTCTGACAGTTTTGGTAGCGGTGCCCGTCTAGGTGCAAGAATCACTCCAGTATTATATCTAGAAGAAAATATTGATAATGTTGATATAGATGGCGAAATATTAACACCAGATGATTTTAGAAATTTAGCTAATGACCCAGGTCGTAGTGAAGCCGAGAAACTTGTACTTAATCAAGTTGCAGATACTTTGTCAAATAATATTTCCTTGGAACAATTTAGTACTCTATTTTCTTTTGCTGGAGGAGGTATTATTAAGACAAGTATTATTGATGCAATTTCAGCTTTCGGTTTACTTAGACTAAATATTCCCTCTGGTAGAACAGGCGCCAGTCTTGAATTAGGCTTCAATACAAACTTCTTCTTAGATACAAACATTAAATTACAGCAACAAGTGCAATAAGGTGGATCTCTATTAGGAGTTCTTATAACATCTGCTTCCTCTAGTTCCTTGGAAGCATCAGCATCAGCTCAATTTGGGGATGCTCTAAAATTACTATCGGTAAGCGTGCCTCAAGACTTCAACACGATTGATATAAATAACCTTAAAGTTGTACTTGATTCCGGTTTGATTTTTGATGTAGTAAGGGAAACGGATGGTAGCAATGGCAATAATGGTGGAGAAAATAACGGTGGGGTTTCAGTACCAGAACCCTCCTTTAGTTTAGCTATGTTAGCATTCGGCAGTTTTGGCTTACTCAGTCGGCGAAACAAAAAACGCCCGTCCAGAACTGCAATGTAAATTGCTTCATATCAAAGTCTTTTACAATAATGCACGTGCAATAGTAAACTGCACGTGCAATAAAGAGATACGTGTAATTTAATGGCAACTCCAATTCTCGCTCTCAAGAGCATGATAACTAGCTAACTTTTTGTCAAAAATGTAACTTTATATATAGCGGTTCTCATTCTAATCAAACACATAAGAGCAAGGATGTTCCAAACTTTGCTGAAAGAATTATCTCCCTGTAAGTTCTCTCTGCTCCACAAGAAATTAATTACATCCCTAAATAAATATCGATATTAGATAATTAAATTTTCAATCAATGTACCTCATTTACAGTTAATTTTTTGTGCTACCTGGGAGAAGTGCTAAAACACGTTTAGCAATTCCTGGTAATTGTCGTAAACCAATAAGACCCCCAAAAAGTCTTAAAGCTACATCTGGCATATTTTCTTCAATCTTGACTATAAAATCTGTAAAAATATGTCCAACTTTTTCCCACCAAGTTGGTTCTCGATTAGCAATTATTTCATTAACATTTTCCAACTTTTGTCTAACTAAGTTTTTCTCTTTTTCGTAGCATTTACGTCCTTCCTTACTTAATTGACCGTTATTATTCCAATTTACTACGTCATCGCCTATTTTATCTGTAATTGAGTCGATTTTATAGTGATGCTTAGAGTTAAGCAAACTTTCCTGAGAATGAACATGAGTTTCAAAAATCCAAAACCCTTGCTTTTGTTCAATTTTTGAGCTTAAAAAATTTATTTCCCTGTATACTCTAGCAAATTTTTTCTCTAAATCTATTTTTTGTTGCAAACCATTTGTCATAATAATTATCCTTTTGTATTTTATTTTTTTATGAAAGTTTTATTGGCAACGATAGCTTTGTCTTTGACATCAACGCCGCCTTCAACGGTACTATCGGCATCGACACCATCACCGACTTTCTAGGCGGCGCCGACAAAATTGTCCTTGATAAAACCACTTTCACAGCCCTCAGCAGTGCTAGTGGGTCTACCCTCGGCGCCAGCGAATTTGCTACCATCAATGCATCCACCAATGGAGCTACCATCGCCGGAAGTAGCATCGCTCGAATCGTTTTCAATCGTGCCAACGGCGACCTCTTCTATAATGCAAATGGTGCGACAGCAGGTTTAGGTTCTGGAGGACAATTAGCAATTTTATCACGGGTTACTAATTTGTCTGCCACTGATTTGTTAATACAAGCATGATTCAAAAGAAATTTAATGTGGTATTATGTTTATTAATTGTGATTTTTTACACGTTTTGCATATTTCTTTTTAGATAAAGTCGCTAATCCCAAGACTATCCCACTTCCCAAGATAGTTACAGGTTGGGGGAGGGGTTCTGGTACTGCTTGAATTGTTTCTAAGCTAACATTATTAATAGAAAGAGCAGAGGTAACAGCAAAATCATTGATATCCACTAAACCTAAAGCAATTGTATATGTTCCGGCATTATTAAATCTGTATTCGTACTTTTGAATTCCTGTTTCTTTATTAAAAGTGCCAGCACTAACAGTTGCGTTATTAATATCTGCGAGCTTCTGAATTTGCCCATTAACTAAGAAAAAGCTATAGTCTATAAATGAACCACGTAACGGTTCTGTCGCTAGAAAAGTTTCATTGGTGCTGAAGTTCCATGAAAATCTTAATACATCACCAGTGTTGACATTAATGGTCTTTTTGATGGCAGAACCCTCATAAGCATAACCACCTACGTCTAATACACTAACATCTACACCAAGAAAATGTTCTAAACCCCCAAAACCAACCATTCCAGCAGGATTTCCAGAGTAATTAAAGTCACCATTATTGGCGCCTAAGTCAAAGTCATCATCAAATAAACCATCTGTAGATAAGTTTGCTTGAGTAGGATTAACTACTTCAACATCTCCAAACTTTTCCCAGGAATTATCAAATTTTAAATCCAATGCTTGTGCTGGGTTGGAGAATATTAAGCTTCCCCAGGTTAATAAGCTCACGAGTTTAATACTGGTCTTCATATTTTTATTTTTCAAAAGGTTTATTTAGATGAAAACAAACAACTGTCCTGTTTTCTAAATAGTTTTATCAAAAAATACAGTTAAATACAAATCATGATGTATCTATTATTTGGGTTAATATCCGTAGAAAAATGTATAATCAATTATTACAGATAACTGATTTGCTTGGATTTACCCAATAGCGATACATCTGAGATGCTGCTTGAAAATCAAGTATAAGAATATTACTGAGGAGGTAGGTAAATTTGAAGTGAAGAAAACTACCTCATGTATCAAATGGTCGTAAAGATACCGTGATATGGCTGTAATATTTAGTCAAACTTAAAGCGATCGCTAGTCAAGCCAAACTGTACTCCCTGTTTACTAGTACGAACAAGAGCGATTGCACAGTAAACAAACAGACTGAATCCCGAACAGCGATCGCGTCTTATCCCCTAGCCAATAAAAGCCTATTTGTAAGGCTCGTCTTCAGACATAAACGAAAAAGTTAACTTTGTGATCGCATAAACCATCGATAAAATTCAAGATTAAGGTGCGTTACAGTAAATTTGCACAGAATAAGGTCTAAGCTAAAAATAGTCGCTTTCAAAACAGGTGGAATATATGGAAAATAACAGTAGGCAAGTCTATAACTATAGTTCTAAGTTATCTTCCAGTTTAAGTGTTTTACTCTTGTTTTATGATTACTTCTGTAACCAAACTTACAAGTTAGGTTCTTCATTACTTGTTATGCCAAAAAGTCGATAAAACAACCTGTATCCCTTACTGGACAATAAAAGTAGGTTTTCTAGTTCGAGGTTTGAGGCTTGCGGATAAAATTTCAGTTCTAACTCTCCGAAAAGCCTGATTCTCAAAGCAAATACTTAATTTCAGTTTTAATTTTAGCATAACACCTAGGGAAGAACCACAAGTTATTTATTTCCTATTGGTCATTCAATCCCAAGATTTCTTGTAAGCAAGCTATTACTGATTCTTTGATATCATAAATATTCTTAATAGTCATTATAATATTGAAAAAATTAAATTTGAACGAGCCAATTTGCTCTGCAACAAATTTCGGGTTCAACACATAACTTGAGAAAAGAAAAATTACTTCTATAATTTGAAATTTATCTTTTAAACTTGAACCTTGATAATTTTCTGTACAGCCCAAGCTATAAGAAATATATTCACCAATTTTTCTAGCAATAAATGTTGCAGCATTAGCTTTAATTGTATACTCAATCAGGGATAATTTACCTGAAGGGTCTGTTAATAAAATTGGATTAACATTACCATACAAATAGTCATTCAAGGTCACAGGCTGGTTATTATACCCCTCAAACGGGTCTTTAGAAACAAACCGCCCTGTCGCTGGGTCATAATACCTTGCGCGCAAGTAATATCCATCTACAGCATTATCAAATTGTTCGCCTGCAAACAGATAGTTATTGCTTACATTTCCTACTTTCCTAGTTAAATTACCATAAGCATCATAGTTATATTCTTGGATTACTACCCCATTATTATTCGTTAACTGGCGCCCACTTCCTAACCCATCGACTTGGTAGTAAATACGTCCATCTGCATTGGCTTGAGATATCAAATCCCATCCATGTACATAGGATGCTTGTACTGTGCCATTTGGCTTATATTCCTCAATTACCTGAGCATATTGCTGTTGATTACTATCAATTAAGAAGCGGGTCTCTTCCCCGTCAACTTTGATCGCAACACGAATTCCCTCATGGTCGTATTCAAACTCAACTCGTCCCGTTTCCCCGTTTTCCGTGGTTTCAACAGCAATTAACTCACCTTTGGTATTCCATTCATACTTTGCCTGAGTTGTACCATTTTCAATTTTGGCTGTGAGATTACCGTTGTTATCATATTGGTATTGTGTGACTTTACCGCCAAGGACTTCTTCGATGAGTCTATCGTTTTTGTCGTAGCTGTAAGTGCTTGTACCTTCTACTGAGTCAATGCGCTGTAAACGGTTGCCTACGGGGTCAAATTGATATTGAACTGTTTTGTTACCTGCAACAGAGTCGGTTATTTTCTCTTGGATGAGACGATAGAGTTTATCGTAGCTGTAATCAACTACACGTCCATCATTTTCTACTACTTTGGTACGGTTGCCCATTGCATCAAGAGTATAACTGTAACTAGAAATAATGCCCGTTTGGTTACGGTTTTCCAAATAAGTTAAGCGGTTTAATAGGTCATATTGTTGATTTTCTGTTACTCCGTTGGCAAATTGGGTTTTAATTAAATTACTTACTGCATCATATGTATAATCGGTGATGCCACCATCAGGAGCGATTACTTTGTCGATGCGATTGAGTGGGTCGTAGGTGTAGTTGGTTATGCCAGAAGGAGCGTTGAGAGAGAGAATATTGCCTGCTGCATCGTAGGTGTAAGTAATTTGGCGATTATCGGGTTCGGTGCGAGATAAGAGACGGTCGCGTTCGTCATATGCGTAACTTGTTACACCTCGGTTATCTGTAACCGTTGCTAATTCCCCGGTGAGAGTATAAGTAAAGGTTTCTGTAGGTGTACCATCTGAGAAGGCTTTTTCTATGATGCGATTGCGAGCATCATATTCGTAGGTTGTTGTTGCACCATTAAAGTCGGTAACGCGAATCAGGTTGCCAATTTTATTATGAATAGTCTCGTTGCGCTGTCCCCCTGGCAGAATCATCGCTTTGCGGCGCCGCAAGGTGTCGTACTCAAACTTAGTAATGTTGCCGTTAGCGTCTTTCTGTTCGATTAAGTTACCTACGGCATCGTATTTATACTCAGTTCGTTGATTTAAGGCATCAATTACTCTTGTGAGTCTTCCCAATGCGTCATACTCATAGCTAGTGGTATTACCAGCTAAGTCAGTTTCGGCGATGATGCGTCCTAATGCATCGTAGGTAGTCGTCATCACCGTGTTATTGGCATAGGTTGTGTTAACGAGACGGTCTAAAACGTCATAGCCGTAATTAGTGATGCGTCCCAAAGCTTCTTTCATGGAAATTTGCCGCCCGTCCGCATCATAGCTATAGGTAGTAGTTTCATTGAGGGCATTAGTACTACTTATCAATCTTCCTACTTGGTCATACGCTAACTGAGTGCGGTTGCCTAATTCATCAATTTCGCCTATAACGCGACCTGCTCGGTCATATTCGGTTTTCATTCTGGGGTTATCGCTCAAATCTGCTGGTGTTGCATCAGCGTAAATAATTTCGATGCGGCGCCCTTTAGCATCATAAACATAACGGGTTTTACGTCCCAATTCATCAGTAGTAACTAGGAGACGGTCTAAAGCATCATACTCATTCTTAGTTCTGGGATTATCGCTTAAATTAGTGGGAGTTGCATCTGGATGAATAGTTTCTACCAGTAAACCGCGTTCATTATAACGGTATTCGGTACGGCGCCCCAATGCATCAATTTCGGCTATTTTTTCACCCGCTGCATTGTATTCGGTTCTAGTTATACCACTTCCACAACCACAGCTACTGCCTTCTGGGTCGGCTTTTTCAATTAGGCGCCCTTGGGCATCATATATATAATTAGTAATTGCCCCTAATGCATCGGTAACACTGGTAACTCTACCATTACGGTCATATGTAAAGTTAGTTTTTGCTCCAGTGGGGTCTGTAAGTGCGGTAATATTACCAGAAAAATCATAAGCAAAGGTACTGCGATTCCCTTTAGCATCAACGACTTCCGTGAGTAAGCCAAATCGGTTGTAATTGTAGGTGGTAACTTTACCCGCAGCGTCTTTACGACTTGTGAGATTACCCTTGGCATCGTATATATATGTAGTCGTATTGCCTAATGGGTCGGTTTCTGTGAGCAGGTCATTATTTGCATTATAGGGGGTAAAAGTAGCGAAGCTGTCACCAGCCGCCATGCGACGGCTGTAACCTATACTCCAAGTGGGTTTCAGCAAAAAATTTTCAATTTACGCAGCATCTAGTTCCAACCGCTCGTTCATGTTCAAGTGAAAAGTTCCGTAGGGATTAACGTGCTTCCAAATCAATGGTGTGAGCGCCCTTAAGTCCTCGTGCGTCATTCGTTTCATCCACACCGGGTCAGCCAAAACCTTCTGAATCATTAATGTGTTTATATATACTAAGCACATCTGTAGTAAATGCAAACACAGAACTGACAACTCCTGCTCGTCTAAGCGGTTTGTTGCAATTTCGCTGTTTTTACCGTAGAAAATAAAAGTGTTGGCGCCGTTCCACTGCTCCACAACATTTAGTCCTTCATGAATTTCTCGGCGTAAAGCTTCGGAATGCAAGTAATGACAAAGAAAGATAGTTTTTACTGCTTTACCTAGTTCATTAAGTGCCTTATGTGTTGGATGTTGGACGGTTGAGCGACTAAAACGCTTTAAAATATTGTCCGCCTCCGTTGTACCTAAGCGTAGCGCTGTAGCATATTTTATCATCTGGTCGTATTGCTGACGGATGAGTTCCCAATCGATAGCTGATTTTAGAATGGGTTGTAGGTTTGGGTAGTCTTGTTTTTGGTCGGCGAATGGTAAGGATAATTTTTTATCGCCAATTCGCTTGATACGAGGCATTAAGTCAAAACCCAATAGTCGGCAGAATGCATAAGCAATTTCGTTTTGACCGTGAGTATCAACATAGTTTTTCTTTACCTCCATATCGGTACAATGATGTAATAAGCCTTGAATCATGGCTCCAACTTCACTGCTCGAACAAGTTTTAAGTTGAGAATAAATACACGCAGACTTTTTCTCAACATGCCAATAAATCATGACTCCACGACCACCGTAACGAATGTGCCATTCGGTCATTAGGTTTTGGTCCCATGAACCAAACTTCTTCGAGTCACTGGCACACGCTGTTGTCCCCTCTCCCCAAATAGATTTTTTTCTAACCGCTAAAGTTGCATTTACTACCTCAGCTGAGGCGTTAGCAATTTCAAATAGCAAGCGGGGTTTGTTATCAACCCGTTTAAATTCTTCCAAAAGCTCTTTGTCCACACGGCGTTCGGCACGGGCATTAATACCATGTATAATTTGCACTAATAATTCAACCAAGCTATCTGTTATTTCTTGGCTACGTTGCCAACAAAATGCAGCTACCAGTGTGTAACGAATTGAGACAGGATGGCGGCGTAGTTCACGAGGTGTTTCCGCAGAAGCTCGCCGACGATAGTGGTTAACAATCTTCGGAGGAACTAAATCAAATAAGTTCAACGGTAATTGTAAGTCTCGAATACATTGAAGTTTGGATATTTCTTTGAAAATACTTTGAAGACTAGTACGTCCTGGGTCAGATTTGAGAAAGTTAAATACTGATTGGCGAAAGTGGCTCTCGTCATCATCAAACCCATCTTTAGTATCAAGAAGTGCATCCATTTTCCTTAACGAGAATAGAGAAAGCTGCCCAAGAATATTCGTACAGAATTTCTTCTCAGTTGTTGTTACCGCAGACCGAATTAATCGTTCAAGTCGTTCTGGAGTTGGTGGTTCTAACTTCAGTTCGCGTAAGCGTTTATAAGAAGCGCTTTCTAAGTGAGATTGTTGACGTTCATAGGTCAATACTTTCTCGCACAGCCAAGCTTTTAATTCTTCTCCATCTAGTACTGTAAATTCCCGAAATCCAAAAAATTCTCTAATTTCTGCTCTATGCCTTTCAAAAGTCCTCCCCTCCCATTCATACTGTTTATAAAGTCTTGGTGACAAACCTAAAAGACTTGCAATATAAGCAACAACGAGTTTTGGGACTTCTTGTCTGGTACGCGGAAACTTAGCTTCCATCTGAAAGAACTTGAGCAAAACCGCAAACCCCAAACGATTCTCTTCACTTTTATTTTCAAGTAGTGCCACCTCTTCGGGTATTAGGGTGAAATGCTCTACAAGCTCAGTTGCGTCCCATTGTCTTTTCAATTAATTTCTCCGTCGGTATTCAATTTTTTAGAACGTAAACAACGCTTTAGTTTTTATAAGATTCGCCACAATATGGACAGAATCTATATTTCAGCGACATGATGCGTTCATTACAACTTCCACATCGGTCACGTAAAGTTGTACCACAAGCAAAACAATATTTTGAACGTAAAGATGTCCACATTGGGTCAAGTGTCGTCCCTGGTGTCCAGCACTTGGGACAAAACTTCAGTGCAGTTACTGTCTCTAAAGGTGTTTGTTTAACTACTGCGTCGAGATACTCCTGGGGAATACCGAGTGCAGCTGCTAATCCTGATTTTCCTTTGTGGCTGAGTCTGGATGTTCCACCAGCTTCGATTTTACGGATGGTTTGGACATGTATACCAGCCTTTGCGCTTAACTCCACCTGAGTTAAAGATAAAGAATCTCGAACCCTCTGGATGTACCGTCCCAATGGTTCAGATGGGGCAGGCGCCGCATCCGCGATGGAAACATTCATAAAATTATTGTGATTTTTAGCACAAATAATATTAATTTAATATTTGTGCAAAAAAATCAAGTACTTACATGAGAAATATTTAAAATGAGTATGACTTTAGCAACGTTAGTGACTAAGTATTTAGAGCGTCAAGAATTAGCAAGCTCAACTATCCGTACCTATGAATCGATTTTTATACCTTTACTTAAACAGTATGGACGTTGGTCGGTTGAAATTGTTGACCGAGAAATACTAGTTGAATATTTAAATGCAATAAAGTCGGTAAAATTTACTACTCATCATAAGCATCAGGCAGTAATTAACGCACTGTTTAACTTCGCTGTTGAGCAGGGTTATATTAAATCAAATCCAATTTTTCGACTCAAACGGCGCAAACCAGATATTAATTTAGGTGAGCATGATAGTGATGAAGAAGTGCGTTATTTAACACCAGTACAATTAAATCTTTTATATCAAGCTGTTAAACAAGATGTACGGTTAGATGCATTGGTGCATTTGCTACATAGCAGTGGAGCAAGGATAGCGGAAATATTAGCCTTGGATTTAAAAGATATAGATACTGTCAATCGGAAGTTTCAGGTGATTGGAAAACGAAATAAAAAACGATGGTGTTTTTACAGTGAACATACTTCGGTTAGTCTAAATAATTACTTAAAATATTATAGACACCAAAACATAAGCGCATTATTTACCGCTCAACAACAATTTACTAATAAAGTTTCTCGATTGTCTTATGCAGCAGCTTATAAATCTTTGGTTAAGCTAATTGATGATATTCCAGAATTGTCGGGTGTTTGCTTTCATCAACTCAGACACTGCTTTGGAACCGAAAGAGTCGGTCTTGTTAGTATTGATGAACTACGTGCGCTTATGGGTCATGAGGACATTCAAATGACTCTACGCTACTCCAAAGTAACTTCTCGGCGTGCGGAGGAAGTCGCACAGCAAGCTTTTAATCAAATCCCAATTTACGGGCAGTAAATAAATACTGTAAAATCTAAAAAGTTTAGACTGTTATGCTTTGATAGCGCACTTGTGTAAACACGATTCCATAGAATTGATGTTTCTCTTTACCAAGAAAGTGAGTGAAATCTAAAAATGTATGTAATTTTTTTGTACTAATAACCTAGAAATGGATATTGAAGAGTTATTGCAAAGGTACGAGTTGGGAGAAAGAGATTTTGCTGGGGCTAATCTTAAAAACAGATTTTCTAGAGATTTGAGTGGTATAGATTTAAGTGGTATCAATCTCAGAAAAGCTGTTCTTGACAGTATTGCTTTTGAAGGAGTCAATTTGAGCAAAGCTAACTTGAGCAATCTGACCTTGTTTAAAAAATCTTTTAAAGGAGCTAACTTAAGTAGGGCTAACCTGAGCAAAACGAGACTTTTTCAAATAGGTTTTTGGGATGCAGATTTACAAGGGGCTAACTTTAGTAAGTCTTATTTGACTGAAGGTGTTTGTTTTCGGGGGTCAAATCTCTATGAAGCTAAATTTAACTCATCTCAACTTATTGAGGTTGATTTTCGAGATACTAACCTTATTAAAGCCAATTTTACTAAAGCTAACATCATCTATGTTGATTTCCGTGGAGCTAATTTGCAAGAAGTAAACTTCCTAGGGTCTTCGTTGAATATTACTTTGTTAAATTATGATGCCGTGCGGAAAGTATCCTATATTGAAGGTACTATTTTCCACAATACCATCATGCCTGACGGCAGTATTCGTAGTGACAGTTGATTTTAGGATATCTTTTAATTTAAAGCTTTAATAATTCTTTTTTATCCATAGCTCAATTCTTGTATCAAACAACATATATAAAGATAGCCCACGCAATAAAGGACAACCCTCTATTCATAACTAAACAGTAAAATTTTAATTTGGCTAAAGCTCATGCCTGGTAGGGCTTTTAAGACTTGACTTTATTCCAAGCGCGTACAATGAAACCCGACGAGCGCACGTTCTAACCTACATACGAAGAGCCAGCTTTAGTACCCATAATTAAAATGAGGTAAAATCAATTATCCAAGATTTTCCCATTCACTCCATTCATCTTTACACCACCCTAAGCTACACCAGCCTCCACAACCATTAGATTGTTTTTGAAAAGCAAATGAAAGAAAGCTTTCGCCAGTTTTTAGTCGTAAACGGTTGTCACCAGTAGTATCAAACAAAAATAGCACAAGACTAACATGAAAACTATCTCCCGATTCTTCATTTCCTACGATATCGCCACCAATTAGGGCTGACCAAGTTACAGATATAGGGGAGTTTCCTCTCTCCAATGTCCATATCCACCGACCAAACGACGGACAATACGGGTTTTCAATATTTAATTTAATTTCAGGGTCTCGTTGAAAAGGGTGCCTAACAAACTCATGAAAATCATCCAATAGGGCATCTATGATTTCATACCAAGTTTCTCTGCTATATGCTATCTCTCCTTTTCCTGCATTCCAAAGCTTCTGTTCAAGTTCTGAATTCATCTTTTAATCTTCCAAAATAATAGGTTTAGGGTATTTAGGTGCAGTTCTGCCTACTACTAATTTCAACATAATTGGGGTTATCAGCCCAAGGGAACAGCAGGTTCGTAAGTAGCCGGAACTTCTCTACCTCCTAGTTTTTTAGTAACCCATTACTACAGATGTGCTTAGTATATATAAACACATTAATGATTCAGAAGGTTTTGGCTGACCCGGTGTGGATGAAACGAATGACGCACGAGGACTTAAGGGCGCTCACACCATTGATTTGGAAGCACGTTAATTCCTACGGAACCTTTCACTTGAACATGGACGAGCGGTTAGAACTCGATGCTGTGTAAATTCCCAAAATTTTGATGAAATCTAGTTGGGGCAAAGGTTACAGCCATCGCGTGGCGGCTGATGACAGCTTCGCTACTTTTACCCCTGATAGCATCAGCTTACGTACCTGGTCGCGGTTCCAGACATAACCACGTTGAAATTCTGGTAAAGCAATGGCGCCGATATCTATTTGGTCTAATATAGTACTTATGTTCATAACAGGATAACAATTACTACAGGTCATTTTTAACACACGGGTGCTGTGAGGCGCCTATAGTTAAGGGTTTATAAAAATCGCTCAATCATGATTTCGTCAATATAAAACCCGTTGATTTTGGCGTGTTTTCGTGCTGTGCCGATAATATCAAAACCTTGATTAAGATAAGTGCTTAAAGCAACTTGATTATCTGCTCTTACGTAAGCAAAAATCTTTTCGTAGCCTTTGTCTATACACGCATTAAATGTTGCTTGAAAAAGACTTTTAGCAATACCTTGTCTACGATGCGATAAACTTACAAAGGTTCCAATAACCCCCACATGGTCAAAAGCATCAGTAAAATCATTCCCAAATGGTTCTACATTTTGAAACCCGACTATTTCTTGCTGTGAGTTATCGACAGCAACGTGAAATATACCTCGCTTGTTAAATTTTGAAATAAATTCACGTTCTGCGTCTATAGAAATGGTTTTAGTTATAGCTGTATAAATTCCTGCTTTGATAATAGGATTAAAGATATTTATAATACCTTCCGCGTCCGAAATTTGAGCTTCACGAACTCTTAAATCCATAGCTTTAAAAATTTTATTTAACTATTATTACGTAAATATATTATTTATGCAATAACTTTCTTTTGTTAGCGAAGGATGTGTTAATATTGAAAACACTCTCTACTAAGAATTATTCTGATGGTTACCCTCGGTATCACCAAAGCGATTACCAATCTTACCGAAGCACACGCGAAACTGGGCATTTCGCCGACCTCAGATGCAGGCTTCTTTACCGAGTGGAAAGAACCATTACCTACCTTGACTGATACCGAAAAAGTGAGGCTCGAACACCTCAAACAGAGGTATCTTTACTACGCCGATAGTGGAGCTATAACCGAAGGCACGGTTAACTTAATTTTGCTGTCCCCCTTTCTGGAAACCCTTGGTTTGTTCGATTCACCCTACCAAGTCCGAAGTGAAAAATATATCCGGTTTGAAATTGAAGATGGCGATACCCAACTGGACGGTTTGATTGATGCCTTGGTGATTAGAGATAGCCTCTGGCTAATTGTTATTGAAAGTAAACGTTACGGTTTTAGCGTCCGGCAAGCGATTCCACAAACCCTTGGCTATATGTTTGGGGCGCCAAATTCTCCTGTGTTTGCCTTGATTACTACGGGAGAAGACTATTTATTTATTAAATTAGACCGCGACAGTGGCCACTATGCCCTGTCAGATAAATTTACTCTCAGTACAGCGGAAGGTAATGAACTGTATTCTGTTGCACAAATCTTGAAGCGGTTGGTTAGCATGTAATACTGAGAGCGAGTTGGTTGAGGAAGTAGAGTACAGAAAGTATGGGTATATAAACTATTTTTAAAAGCTAACTATAAATGCTTGGCTTGGGTCATATCCAAAATAAATGCGTCAAGTTCAGCTACAGAATATTGCGTTAACCCATTGGTATGCAAGTGATTTGTGAACGCACTCGATATACGAGTATAAGAAAATGCTGGTTTATACTGGCGTTCTAGGTCTTTACGTTTCTTTTTGCGCTCTGCTCTCGGTAAATTATATGTTGAACTACGAAATTGTAACAATTGATACTCCCATTCGGCTTCTGACTGAATGAGAATGTTTGAATCTTGTCGCAATTGCTCAGTATACCTTAATTTGCTTTGAAATAATTTATCTTTTACCTGTGCATCATCACCTACAAATTCAGATAGCACATCGACAACCGCCCAACGAGTCATGTAAAGAAAGCTACTCATCATTGAGTCAAGAAGTGCCCATAAATTTTCGGCGCCGAGCCAAGCCATCTCACCAATTAATCTAGGTAATAGAATTGGGTCAGTGTCTCTAAATACATTAAAAGCTTGATTCAACACTTTCGTACTGCTATAACTGCAAGCCTTACCCAAGGTATACACTACTTGCTTACGAGTAAAATGGTTTGGAGAAAAAAGAAGTTGTTCAAGATTTTCGACAATTGAAGACTCTGGATAACCTTTTACAAACTTCTCACTATTATGAGGTCGAGAACCTAAAACCAGCAAATCTCGAATGAAGAGACAAGTTGAGCCGATAATTTCATCATCCTCTGATTGCAAAAGTTCATTGATGATGTTGCATAGTTCTGTGTCAGATACTGAGTTAACAATTTCAGCTAAATAATCTACATCTTGTAAGTGATTAAGGTAATGCAAAATTTTGCTTTTTATCATTTCCATCTAGCTCATTCTTTAATTACAATCCGCCTTGTTGCGTTTAATAGGCATAGTAAATTTACTACCTTCTTGGGTATTTTCTGTAGTCTCTTCCTTCTGTGGCGCCACTTCCCCTTTACGCAATGAGAGAGCTTCAGCTTTCATCTTCTTACTAGCTTTAAGAAACTTCGGCGCCTCTGCTATTGGCATTTGAGCAAGTGACTCGAAGCCGAATGCATTTTTTTGAGGAAGGAACTTGGCTATTATAGAAACAAAGTATGGTCGTCCCTGCTGCTCTTTTGGCACCTTGGGATTAAATCTAAATGGTGGTACAAGTGCATCCTTCCAAAATAAGGGAATATGACTTGCTTTCATGTATTTAACCCGTTTAGTAACATCTGCCAACTTGATATATTCTAGTCTTTGCTCTGTGAAGTTTTTAAAGATAGAAATGCAAGGAGTTTGGCACACTGGGATAAATTGCCATATACCACTAAGTTTAAATTGCAGGTCTTTGAATTCTCCATACATTCCTTGATTATTTCCAGAGTCAAATGCTACAAGCTGGAATATTATTTGATGGGGTTTATCTCTTCCTGGAAAGTGTATTACTTTAGGATAAACTATTAAACGATAATTATTATTCCCGGTATTGGCTATATGCTTTCTTAGCCCCTCAAAAGCTATTGAACCTTTATTATTGGGTATGTGGAATAATGGGTATTTATTACCGCCAACTCTGACTGTGGCATTCCTTGTGTCTTCTACGAACTCTACTGCACCTGAAATTATACCTACTGCTGTGAAAAATAATTCTGGAGCAGGTTTCGAGGAATCTTTTTCTATGGGTTCTACAGTTGGGGTAATTTCTATATTCTTTTTAGGTTTGACTATTGGTGGTAGCACCCGTTTTTCTTGATTGTCTGACATAGAATTTTTTTTATTAATTATATAACAGTTTTATTTTGGACGTTTAATCCCACCTCGACGTTTTACTTTAAAGCCATATAAGTAAATCTCAGGCATATTAATACGTCCATCAGAACGGCTTTCAACAATTCCAAGTTGTAATAAGTATTTTAAAACTTCCTCTGGTTTTGTAGTGGGAGGACGTTTACCAAGTTGTTCGCTCCATTCTGTAGCTGTAAGCGCTTCTAAAAACTTTGATTTTTGGATGGGAACTTCAAGACCCATCAAATTGATTTTTAAAGCTTCTAACCAAGGATATTCTTCTTGGGCTAACTCTCTAATTCTATCAAGAGAGGTATCCATTAAGCAAGATTGTAAATCTGATGGCATAAGTAATGCAGTGGGTGACATTTGTTCGTCTTGTTGGCTTAACTTCTCTAATCTACGGTTTGCAGCTAAGGAAAATAATTTTAAAAACGAACGTGGTGCAATTCTTCCTCCAGCATCCTGAAGATGGTTTGGAATCCAGCTATAAGTATAACCCTTCCTAGCATTGGCGCCCATAAATTTACCAATTATTTTCTCAATCATTGATTGAAAGAGTGATTCTTCGGGCGTTATAGTTATACCGAGAGCAGTATTACTATCATTAATTAAGTTTGGAACTATACGTAAATACTCCGTCATTTCTGAACCGGAGTTTGCTAGACGTTTAAATAATAGTTGATATAACCATAAATGTTTCCATTCAAGATTAATTTGATGCGCTCTGAGTTTAGAAGCATCAGGAAAACCTAAAAAATCTTCTCGAAAAAGGTCTGTACGTAAAAAAATCTTTGGTCGTATTCTTTCCCAACGGCGCCATTTATCTAACCAAAATGCCAAAAGTTCACGGATGGGAGCAGAAAGTTCGTTATAAGATACCCGCAATCTATCTAACTCATCATAAGTTACAAACAGCCATTCATCAGCTTCAAGCAATTTTTCATCTAATAAATCTAAAGCATAATTCATCTTTTCAATTTCCTGGCTTACCAAAGGTAGCCATTCTGACAGAAGTGGTAACTTATTTACCAAAGCTTGACGAGTTTCTAAGGGTATTTCCTCAGCCCACTCTGTATTTAATGTTCTATCTGAGCGCTGAAGTATTATACCTAACATTAATCCAATCCAGAAAGCACGCCAATCAATATTACTCGCGTTTTTCATGCGTGCTTCTACAGTTTCTGGTGTTGGAAATGTTTTTTCTTTCTGCCGAACACGACCAAAAGCCGCAATCCATGTAGTTTTATCTAAAGAGGGTAAAGCCCTAATTCCTAGATGTTGTACTAATGCCGCGCGTCCGGCTTCGATAGCCAATAAACGAAATAATTCTGTTTTACCTACACCTCTTCCGCCTAATATTAATAGTATGTCTGGTTCTAGAGCGCGCCGATAGTCAGGAACAGGAAGGAAATTTTTAAGGAAAACTGCATCGTCATCACTCTCATGTTCCGCTGTTCCTCTCCCCGGTGCTATATCTATAATTAGTTCGAGTAGTTTATTTTTATTAAAATTACTCATGCCTCTACCTCGCGTACATCTTGGTTCTTATCGAATGAGCGCCCAAACAGTCGGCAAAGTCTCCGTGCGAGTCCTTGATAAGGATCACCTGTTATTACCTTAACAAGTTCTGACAAACGATTGGCTTCTTCTGGACTTTGGTCGCGCGCGAATAAAGCAATATCTCCCCGAAGGTCGTCTTGCATTGGTAGTACAATTGGTGTAAAAGGCGCATCACTGTCATTGATGTTGGGAACTACATCAGTATCATAGTAATAATTTTCTTGAAAAATTTGATACGCTTTATCTGCAAACGCTTTTAATTCCTCAACTCTTCCGGTTTCCCGTAGTGCAGGCGCCATAGCATGAACCAGTAGTACGGGTAATTGTTCCTTTACCAATGGTCTCGCAAGTCTACGAATAACGTGCGTTAGTCCAGCCCAACTTTGGCGAGATTGTGTGCCAAATATAACGGCGCCGTGAGACAAATCAGCTATGGCTAAACCACCAATATCATGGAATCCGGCTCTCGCATCTAGTAAAATAAAGTCTAAAGGTTTAGATGCGCTTTCTAGCTCACCTAGCAAACTGCGTAGAGTTTTAGGTAAGTGGTCATCAACAATATTTTGAAAATCTAGCCTTGCCAATTTTTCTAAGTAATTATCATCAACTGTGCCAGCAGAAACTAGACGTATAGTTTCGCCATTATCGCCCAATAGAGCTTGCTCATTAATTGATAATATATGATTTCTTAAAGTCCAATTCTTTAACTGAATTTTTTTCTCTAATAAATAATCAATAACACCAGGGTTTTCTACAGTATCAGGAAAAAAGATTGTAGATAAACCTGGAGCTTCTAAATCTAAATCAACTATGGCTATACGATGACCGCGACGTGCAAGTGTAATAGCACAAGCGACTAATCCCGTGGTACGTCCGGCGCCACCTTTAAAAGAAAAAAATGTGACTATAGCTGGTTTACTTCCTTGGTCTACATATTTTTGCTCCCAAGGAGGACTGCCTGCATCTTTATTAGTCCACGCTTTTTTGGCAACGTGACGTTCTAATAGATACCAACGCGGCAAAACAGTATCCGAGTCCCACTCAGCAGGAACTCTCTGCTCAAGAATCACTTTAATTAAAGGTTTATAAGCATCCTGTTCACCTTGTGGCAACCAAATATCTTTACCGTAGTAAGAACCAAGTTTTTGAGACAAGACGTTTTCTAGAGCAGTAATGTCTGTTGGTTGAGGTTTAAAAGCATCATCATGCTCTAAGTATAAGCGTATTACTCCGTAAACATCGCGTATAATAGTTATAGACTGGAGATTTGGAGTCCAGAGCGATAATATTGCTGGTTCTTGAAAGCACTCCTGCACCTTAGTAAAGGTTTCACCGAAATTAATCGCCATTTTAAAACAACCTAAATTGGAATTCTACCGTCTAAAATTAACCCAGGAACAATCTCAAGATAAATCTCCTCCGCGCGCTGAACTGCTTGTTTAGTCTCAACTTCGCTCCAAAGTCCCGATTTTGCATAGCGTCGTTCTGGGTGGAATTGTTCTAGTACGGTTCCCATTGTACGATTAGCAGGAAGCTGCATATCAAGTGCTGGGTACATAAAACGTAACCTTTCCATTGCTGTACCTTGAAGTTCTGCTAAATCATGACCGTATTTTTTTGCTGATGCAGAATCAATATATACTTCAACTAACACTTTAAATGAGCATTCCACAACATAACCAGCAAGGTAGACAGCATTGTCCCAGCGCTGCTTATCAAGTAAACATTGTGCATCACTTAGGTGCCTTGAGGCTGCTTGTTGAAAATCATCAGACATAATATAAGTTATTTGCTTTTTTGAAGTGGTTTAACATAGTAGTTACATAAAATACCTAGCACCCCTATGGCAGCACTCAAACCTTGGTATAAAATTGATGGACTAGTACCGCGTGAGGATTTGCGGGAAGGGAAACCGCTTGATGCTTCGGAGTTTGCTGTTCATCTTGACAAGGTACGAGACAAAACTGCCCCTTCTGATTATAAAGAGCCGGAGAGATTTTTTGACAGAACTTACTTAACTAAATATTTAACTGACCTTGCTGCACAGGTTGTCCGGCGCCTAAGTGGTGAGAAAACAGAAACTTCTGCTGTTTTTAACCTTGCTACCCAGTTTGGAGGTGGTAAAACTCACGCTTTGACCCTACTTTATCATTTAGCCAAACATGGAGCAGGCGCCAAAAATTGGACTGGGGTGCCTAAAATTCTGCAAAAAGCAGGTATTAATTCTATTCCAGAAGCTGCTATTGCAGTGTTTGTTGGTACTGAGTTTGATTCAATTCAAGGACGTGGTGGTGATGATGGTACTCCGCTTCGCAAAACACCGTGGGGAGAAATTGCTTTTCAATTAGGGGGTGCAGAAGCTTTAGCTGTACTTGCAGAGCATGAGTCACAGTTTATTGAGCCTAAAGGCGATGTAATTAGAAGATTTCTTCCCAAAGATAAACCCTGTTTAATTTTAATGGATGAAATTATTAATTACGTTAGTACCTATCGTCGTAAGGGCTACAATAATTATCTTTACAATTTTATTCAGTCATTATCTGAGACAGCGCGAAGTTTGGATAATGTCGTGCTAGTAGTTTCTATTCCTGCTTCTGAGATGGAATATACCACCGAAGATGAGGCAGACGAGCAGCGTTTCAAGAAAATGCTCGACCGTGTAGGTAAACCAATTATAATGTCCGCTGAGTCAGAAACATCTGAAATTATCCGGCGCCGTTTATTTGAGTGGGATTCAGGCGCCGTAACTCCAGATGGTAAAATTATGTTACCCAAAGATGCAATTAATACTTGTAATGAATATGCAGATTGGGTAGTGGAACATCGCACCTCCTTACCAAGTTGGTTTCCCCTCGATAATGCTCGTGAAGCTTTTCGCGCAACTTACCCATTTCATCCAACAGTATTATCAGTATTTGAGCGCAAATGGCAAGCTTTACCACGCTTTCAACGCACTAGAGGAGTATTAAGACTTTTGGCTTTGTGGGTATCAAATGCTTACCAACAAGGATACCTCGGCGCCCATAAAGATGCTTTAATTAGTTTAGGAACGGCGCCACTTGATGACCCACAATTTCGAGCAGCAGTATTTGAACAACTTGGTGAAACTCGTTTAGAAGGTGCTGTAACTACAGATATATGTGGTAAAAAAGACTCACATGCTATTCGTTTAGATGTAGAAGCTGTAGATGTAATTAAAAAAGCTAGATTACATCGCAAAGCAACAACTACAATATTTTTTGAATCAAATGGTGGTTGCACGCGCGCGGAAGCAACAGTTCCCGAAATTAGACTTGCCATAGCAGAACCATCTTTAGATATTGGCAACGTAGAAACCGTTTTAGATACACTTTCTACAGATTGTTATTATTTATCAATAGATAAAAATAAATATCGGTTTAGTTTATCTCCCAACTTAAATAAAATTCTCGCTGACCGTCGCGCAAGCGTTCCCGCATCGAAAATAAACGAACGAGTATTAGCCGAAATTCAAAAAGTTTTTGCACCTGCTCAAGGAATACAACCAAATTTCTTTCCTGAAAACTCCAGCGCTATCCCTAACCGACCTGTACTAACACTAGCTGTACTGGCGCCGGAATATTCAATGTCTAGCGAAACTATATCATTAATAGAATCGAT
Organism: Calothrix sp. PCC 7716; assembly: GCF_019977735.1. GTDB lineage: Bacteria > Cyanobacteriota > Cyanobacteriia > Cyanobacteriales > Nostocaceae > Dulcicalothrix. The sequence goes on from NZ_AP025020.1 coordinate 95,468, forward strand.
GACACGGGAGTCGGGCACATCCGACCGCACTTATAAAAGTGGTATAATCTGGGCAATAGCAGAAAACGATGCTCAATTAATCGAAGAAGCACGAAAAGTACTAGCATGGCAAGCTATTCGTGATGAAGACTCAGAAAGACTTGACGATAGTCAAAGGCGCCAGTTAACAGAAAACCTGAAAAAAGCAGAACGTGATTTAAAAGAAACCGTATGGCGCTCTTATAAAAATACAGCACTATTAGGTAAAGATAACCAAATCCGCATCATCGACTTGGGAATGATAACATCGAGCATGACCAACAGTAACAGCATGGTTGGTTTAATAATTGAAAGACTGCGCGCGCAAGGAGATATCGAAGACAGTATAAGTCCCCGCTTTATAGTACGCAACTGGTCGCCAGCATTTACAGAATGGAACACCAAAGCAGTTCGCGATGCATTTTTTGCCTCACCATTATTTCCCAGGTTACTAAATGCAGATGCAGTCAAAGAAGCAATAGCGCGCGGAGTTAGAGATGGTATATTGGCATATGTTGGTAAAACCAGTAACGGTACTTATGACCCGTTTCAGTATCAATGCTCAATAACTTCAGTAGATATAGAAATATCCGATGACGTATATATTATTACTCAAGAAACAGCCGAAGCATACAAAAAAGCTTTAGCAGACGCTGAAAATGACAAAGATAAAGATGAAAATATTGAAACAGACACTTCACCTGCTCCAAGTATTACATACAAATCTGGAAGTGATACCGCTAAAATTACTTCTTCTGGTGAAACAAAAGTGATTAATGGAGGAGTTTCTTATAAAACAGATACTTCTAGCAAAACTATAGAACCCTCTATTGAAACAAACACAGCGCGCGTACTCAAATGGACAGGTGCAATAACTACCCAAAAATGGATGAACTTTTATACAAAAGTACTAAGTAAATTTGCAACCGCTCAAAACTTGAAATTAACATTAAAAGTTTCTATTACCGTAGAAGGAGATATATCATCACAGAAAATAGAAGATACTAAAGTCGCATTGCAGGAATTAGGGTTAGATAGCGATGTTGAGTTGGAGAATTAATTCATTAGAAATAACAACGTTGCAGAGACGCAATTGAACCCTTGTCTCTACATGTGTGAATTATCAATATTTACTGTTAAACTATAAATATCTACTACTTCCGAATATGGCAAAACTTGAAGAATTAATTCGTGGTGTTAAAGTTAAGGGAATTCTACCTAACGGTCTTGTTTTGTTAGTCGATGTAAAATGGTTTGGTTCTGATGCTGTAAAGGTTATATATGAAGATGCAAGCGAGCATGTAGGCAGTTGCTTGTTATATCGTTCGGATGAGCCAAGATTAGAAATTGTTCGACAAGCGTCTCGTTGGCGTTTTGATGCAGATGGAGCTTTATTTCGGCTAGTGTCAGAAGCACAACGCATTCGACTTGCACATTTATTTGACCCATTTTTAGCAATTCATACTTCGCTTGTTGAGCCGTATCCTCATCAAATTACGGCAGTATATCAAGAAATGTTACCACGTCAGCCGTTACGTTTCTTATTGGCTGATGACCCAGGCGCCGGAAAAACAATTATGGCAGGGTTATTGATAAAAGAATTAATGGCAAGGGGAGATTTACAACGTTGTTTAATAGTTGTTCCTGGTAACTTAGTAGACCAATGGCAGCAAGAATTATATGAAAAGTTTGAATTAAGTTTTGATATTTTAACTGCGGAACAAATAAAAGTAAATAAAACAGGTAATTGTTTTGAAAAATCACCTTTACTTATTGCTAGGGTAGATAAACTGAAGCGGGATAAATCAACTGAAGATAAGTTACTGCAAGAAAAGTTAAAGGAATCAGATTGGGATTTAATTATTTGTGATGAAGCTCATAAAATGTCGGCTTCATTTTCAGGTTCAGAGATGAAGCCAACCAAACGTTATAAAGTTGGGCAGTTGTTATCGAACATCACCAGGCATTTTTTACTCATGACGGCAACACCTCACAATGGTAAAAAGCCTGAGTTTCATTTATTTATGGCACTTTTAGACCGCGACCGCTTTGAAGGTAAGTTTCGTAACGGCTTTGAAGCTACCGATACATCCGATATTATGCGTCGTGTTATTAAGGAAGATTTGGTCAAGTTAGATGGTACGCCTTTACTGCCAGAAAGAAAAGCTTATTCTGTAACCTATGCTCTCTCAGAGTTAGAGTCTCGTCTTTATCAAAAAGTAACAGAATATGTCGAAGAAGAATTTAACCGCGCTGAAACTTTAGAAGAAGGACGCAAACGCAGTATAGGTTTTGCTTTGACAATTTTACAGCGTCGTTTAGCCTCTTCTCCCGGCGCCCTTTATCAATCTTTGGGTAGGCGCCGAAAACGACTTGAAGAGAAGTTGCGTAAACAAGAAGAGCAACTCAAAGATAAAAATTGCCCAGAATGGGAAGATTTGGAGGAATTACCAAGTACAGAGTTAGAACTACTCGAAGATGAATTTGTAGATAGAACCACTGCCGCACGTAACATTACAGAGCTTCAACAAGAAATTTACTGTTTGCAACAACTAGAAATGTTAGCACAACAAGTATTAGATAGCGGCGTAGATAAAAAGCGTGAAGAACTAACAAAGCTGCTGCAAAACCATCAAGAAATGTTTGACTCACAAGGTCGAAGACGTAAAATAATTGTTTTTACAGAACATAGAGATACACTTAATTATTTAATTTACCGTTTGAGACGACTAATAGGTGATAATGCTGTAATAACAATTCATGGTCAAATAAACCAAGAGCAGCGTCGAGAGGTACAAAGAAAGTTTAACGAAAATTCAGAAATCCAAATATTAGTTGCTACAGATGCAGCAGGTGAAGGTATTAACCTGCAACAAGGCTGTCATTTGATGGTTAACTATGACTTACCTTGGAACCCAAACCGTATCGAACAGCGCTTTGGTCGTATACATAGAATAGGGCAAACAGAAGTTTGTCACTTATGGAACTTAGTCGCAGAAGGAACGCGCGAGGGAGATGTTTACTTAACACTGCTAACCAAATTAGAAGAAGCGCGCAAAGCATTAGGAGGTAAGGTATTTGATATCTTGGGAGAAGCAATAAATGGCGAAGAATTAAAAGATTTATTAATAGAAGCTATACGTTATGGCGAACGTCCGGATGTTCAAGCAAGGTTAGAACAAGTAATTGAGGAGCGTTTAAACTTGAAACGACTTCAAGAATTATTACAAGAGCGTTCGTTAACCCACGACAAACTAGATATATCTAAAATTCATCAAATTAGCGAAGATATAGAAAGAAGCGAAAGTCATAAACTACAACCTTACTATACATATGACTTTTTCACGGAAGCATTTCAAAAATTAGGAGGTAAACTGCAAAAAGAAACTGAAGGACGTTATCATGTTACTTTCATACCAGCAAATATTCGTAATAGGTTAAACAAAGAATACAAATATATTTGTTTTGAGAAAGCAAAAACACAGCTGAGAGGCAAACCCAATGCTGAATTTATTTATCCTGGTCATCCTTTATTAGATACTACAATTGAATTAACCCTGGCGCCGAATCAAGATATTCTCAAACAAGGAAGCATTTTCGTTGATGAGCATGACCCCAGTGATAAAGTACGCATCCTTGTATACTTAGAACACTCTATTAAAGACGCACGTCAAGATGCATCTGGAAACTTGCGATTAGTTTCAATGCAAATGTTATATGTTGAGATTGATTATCAAGGTAATGCATACAGTGCAGGTTATGCACCATATTTAGATTATCGTCCACTATCAGAATCAGAGAAACAACTGGCGCCGTCTATAATAGTAGAAGCTTCACCAATATTACAAAAAGGAATAGAAGAACAAGCACAAGAATATGCTATCACCCAAGTAGGGCGCCTGCATTACCAAGAAGTACAGCAACGTCGCATTGACCGTATTAGCAAAACAATAAATGCAGTACAAACTCGTTTAACTACAGAAATAAACTTTTGGCAAGATAAAGCTACCCAACTAAAACTAAAAGAACAAACAGGCAAAACTAATACACGATTAAATTACGATAAAGCCAAGCGTAAAGTAGACGAGTTAAACGAAAGATTAAAAAAACGTTTACAAGAACTTGAACAAGAACGTCAACTATTACCACAACAACCAATTGTAATTGGTGGCGCCTTAATTGTACCATTAGGTTTAATACAACGCTTACAAGGCAATCAAACTAATTTTACCCAAAGCGCATTCAACAAACAGCAACAAAAAAAATCAGCTATAGCAGCAGTTATGCGCGCTGAAACTCGTTTAGGTTACGAACCAAAAGATGTAAGTATAGAAAGATACGGATACGATATAGAATCACGAATACCCAACACAGGTAAATTGCGCTTTATTAATATAAAAGTTCGTACCCCTGAAAATACTATAAATTTTACTAGAAACGAAATTATAACAGCATTAAACAAACCAGATAGCTTTATATTAGTACTAATGGACGAAGATAAACTGCGCTATGTACGGCGCCCGTTCCATCGATATACTGAGATAGAAACAAACGTAGAATATAGCTGGCAGCAACTCTGGGACTTAGGCAGAGAAATATAAATTTTTTCTTAATCGCTTGCATATTCTTAGTAAGGTGGCTTAAGCCACTCTACTACAGAGGCACAGAGAGCGCAGAGAAGATAAAAATATAGTATCTAAGTTTTTGGTCGAGTCCGCTTTAAAGATTGTAATTCTCTTTTAGCTACAGTTAAATTATGCATAGCTTTATCATTACGAGGATTTAGTTGTAAAGCTTTTGTATAACTTTGGATAGCGTTATTATAATCATGAAGGTAACAGTACGTGTTTCCTAGATTGTAATATAATTTATCATTAGTAGGGTCATATTGTATTGCTAAATCAAAAAACTTAATTGCTTCAGTATAATCTTGTTTTTCTATGCAATTCCTTGCTTTTCGTGAGTACATTAAAGGCATTTTGATATTTGGCTGAGGCTTTACAGTAGTTTGAGTAATAGTGTTAGTGCTAGGTTTATTTTGAGACTGAGGAGTTGTTGCAGATGCGAAACTAGTGTTTTGTAATATAATTTGAGGATATAATCTTGTTTTAGTTGATTTGATATTAATTTTTCCTGTAACTTTAACTATTTTTCCAATTAATTCAGTTACAGCATTGATTGATACACCAACAAGTTTTGATACTTCTTCAGGACTAGATGCAAAAAGAATAATACGAAAATATCCATTTCCCCTACCTGATTTACCGAAATTGAGAATCAACTTATGCTTATTGCCGCATGGACTTATACTGATAACTTTCCCTTTAACTGTAATCTCTTGAGATTTTTGTTTAATTAGTTCTTTTGTATTTGTGGCTTCAAATATTTTAGATTGACGTTGACTTGGTTTATTTGCAACCGCTTTACCTGGGAATATATCAAACTTAATATTTGAATTTCGTTCGCACCAGTAGCATTTGCCATAGCTTTTACTATATATATGTTTATCTACTAAATTACAATTTGTTAATTGCTCATGCGCGCTCTTCAAAGCTTTTTTCCACTCAGCGGCAGTCGGGCGCCTGTGAGGTACAATATGTCCATCATCAAAACATAATTGAAAGCATCGTTGAAGTTCTGGGTGTAAGATATTCAAGGGAATGGTAAGTGAACTCGGCTTAATTAAGCTATTTATTCCATGACTCCAAAAACCTCTACGCAATAACTCTGTAGGTTCTGGATGTTCTCCCGTACCTGTCCATAGTCCTTTAAAAGGTTGTTCTGCAAGTAGCAACAAATAAATAATAACCGCAAGTCGAAAACGGTCGTGAATCTCTGTTTGTTCTATTATAGATAAATCTTGCCCTAGCAATTCAGGGGGTGTAAAACCTTCAGAACCAACCAAACAATGGTAAAGTTTATTATTATCTGGGTTACGAACTTGGAAAGAGTCTGTATCTATAATAGAAGGCAGAGCGCGATTATTTACTAAGATATTTTGTGGCTTGATATCATCTATAACATATCCTTTAGCATGAATAGCATGAATAATTGATGCTATATTGTAAGCAACTGTATGTAAAAAATACCAGTCAATCTCAAGCCCTAGTTTTAGGCGAACTTGTGGATTATAAATATTAATAAGTTCTTTACTGTCAGGGATATAAGGCATCAAAAAGCCGAGTATCCAACCGTTTTTATCTTGCAGTAATGATTTAGGCCAAGCGAAAGAAATATGATTAAGGTGTGAGTTTGGCTCTTTCGGTGGATAAGCGAGCATTACCTTTAATTTTTCGACCCTCTCAAAATCTGGAGTATGATAAATTTTAGCAATATAGTTATTTTTATTAGTTTGCCAAATAGTGCCTTCACCACTTGTATTAATTTCTTTAATTAGAGTAATTGCTTCACCTGTAACGCTACAAAAAAGGGTTGTCATGACATTGTATTAACGATTGTATAGGCACATAAGTAAGGTTTTATCGTCGTTAGTATAGTGATTTAATCGTTCAGACTCCAGAAATGCTCGAATATATTCATCTTCAGTTTCTGGACAATCTACCTCATTGAGATATTCTTGAAGAGGGTTAAAAAAGGGTGGAAAAGGCGCCCAATCCCTAATTTGAATTGCGACTCTTTCTAATCCATCAGTTGAAGCACAAATGAATTGTTGCTTTCCAGGCTGTACACATGTTCGCATTTCACTTAGTGCCGAAGCTGAAGTAACAAACGTCGTTTCATTTGCAAATTCTCCTTTATCTGGTGGAAAGAGTAGTTGATAACTTCTTTGTTGGGGACAGATGACAATAAAACCATCACCTATCTGCATTGCTGCAATCCAATGTGGTGTTGCGACAAACACCAACAAGGTGCAAGCCAAATCATTAAAACGGTAATTATTTCGCAGCGCTTCTTCTCGTAGCGAATAGATAACTCGTTTAACACCTTGCGAAAACATTTCTCTAATTGGTTCTGAGGAACGAGGTCTGCTACGTTCTTGCCAGTAGGGCTTATTTACCTGATATTCACAAAGATACGAAAGTACTGTTTTAACAGCCAATTTTGCACCAATATTAGCAAATTTTGCACTACCTGCCCCATCAGCGACTGCCCCCAAAATTACATTATTGAATACACGATAGTCACTGTAATCTTGACAAGGCATTTGTTGCTTTAAATGACTAGTTCCAACTTCCGAACGTGCTATTGCTTTCCAAACCACAATATTTCCTCAACTTTAAGTGTGAAATCAAGTAGAAATTTGACCCCATCCCACAGGGGGTAAAGCAAGAACTTCGCCAACCTTGCCACTCGATACCCGCTTCATTGAAGTACTTAACCAAATAAATAATGAGCTAAAATCCAAACCATTAAGTAGTACAGGTGGACGTTCTGGTGGAGCAATTTGTTTAAGAATTTGCATATTGGCGCCTTGTACACCAACTGCAAAAAATAATAATCGACGATTAGCTTCATCCTCTTGAATTCTATGTGCTGCCGCTCGCCAATAATCTGAAGAATCTGTAGGCGCCCCATCAGTAATCAGAAATACCCAAGGGCGGTAATATTGAATACCGTTTGCTTTATAAGTCGCTTTACGGTCTTCTAATAAATCTAAAGCAGAATCAATAGCTTCAGCTATCGGAGTATTGCCCTGAGCCTCCAATATAGGTGGTGTAAAATTATCAATAGTGACAAAATCTTGGATTAACTGCACAGGACCAAACCCTACGATAGCAACTTCCACACTTAATGAAGCTTGTGTATCTCTAAGTATGTCCTTCTTTAAAGCAACAATGCCTTTATTCAACTCCTGAATTGGCTGACCAGACATAGAAGCAGAAGTATCAAGCAATAAAACGACTGGTACGCGATTTTCAGGGTTTACAGCAAATTCAGGCAGTCCTACGGGCATTTGACACTCCTGGTAAAATATTATTCATTAAACGGTATTTAGTTATATTAATATATTTTTGTATAAAAATGATAGTATAGAAGGTTTACAGTTAGAATAAGATTTTATTGAGAGTGAAAACTCCAGAATGCTGCTGTAATTTTCTTGCATCCTTGCTCAAAAAATTTGATTCTTTAAGAATACATGCCGACATTATGTAAAGCGATTACCCTAAAATTGCTTTAATACGTATTACAACTGCTCCAATACACATTCAAGAGGTAGTTAGCTAGCAAAAGACAATAAATCTGACGCAAAACCTGTCTGTAATAAAAATTTACAAAAACATGCTTTGCAAGCAAGATACAAGGGTATTAGTGGCATCGAAACAGAAAACATATCCAGAGCAGAATTACGACAATGCGTAAATCACTACTCTTACATTACGGTTTACCCTACCAATTTAAGTATTTGATTCTCAATATAAAAAGACTACAGTATTAAAGTACTAAAATATACCATTAATGCGATGCGCGGGCATGGAAGAAAAAACGAACTGGCATAACACAGCTTCGCATAATTGGTACGCGCTACGTTCGTTAATCAGCTTGTTTCTATCACTAATAATTCAAATGTATAATAAATAACAATTTAAAAATGATTTTCAATAATTTTACTGAACTACGGAATTCACTTCGTGTATATAATTCAAATTCGATTTTGGATATAGGAAGCAAGATATGCTGGCAAATATCAGAAAATCAATACTCGGAACCATTAGCTTGGTTATTAGATAATGCTAAACGTAATTACGCTGTCCGTCTAATGTTACTTGCTAGTGCAGGTAATCCCCATCGACACAAGAATATTAATTCTCAAGAATTTGAGAATTTAATTAATGTTTACCATAACTGGGGTGAACATACCATTGCATATCCAGATATTCTTGATAAAGAAGCAGAAACTATACTAGAGTCTATCCAAAATTGGGAAAACAAAAATGCGAAAAAAGTTCGTAATTGGACGCTAAAACTTAGTGATATTTTCGGAGTTGAATTGATTCGCCAACGCATGGCTGGTCTGTTTTTACAACGTCAAGTAGCCTTTCAGAATGCGGGATTTGGGCAACCATTTTATCGCATTGAGCGAACAATTAAATTTATTGATTTGTTGAAAAAGCACTCATCAATAAATTTCTCAGAAAATTTTATAAATTCTACAGGATTAAGTTCAGAAATCTACTTTAAGCAGTTTTGGGGTTGTTTAGCTTTATTAAAGTTTAATCATAAAAGAAATAGTTACTTTGATTTCTCTCAATTGCCTATTATTGATGATGATATAATAAAAATGGGCATTACTCCAGAAAATTTAATGTTGTTCATGAAGCAAAATAGTGCGCCATTTCATTTAGAATCTAATATCTCATTCCGTACTAAAGTTAAAACAAAGCTCAATAATATATCTGAATTATATAAACCTTTCTTTTATAATGTTTTTTTAGAAACTCCCTTAATTGAATTGAATAAAGATAAGTATTGTTTGCCAGACCCTTTCTCTTTTACTGAATCATGCTGGAATCAAATTGAAGGCTTAGTACTAAATAAATTGCCTCAGAGAGAATTAGGAAATATATTAAGTGATACATTTGAAGATTATCTTGAAAATGTACTTTTCCCATATATAGCCCCCTGCTCTTTTGAAAAAATACCTGAAGTTCAAAATCCTGCGAACAAATCGGATAAACGAGCTGACTTCCTTATTAAACTTCAAGATGCATATATAGTAGTAGAATGTAAAAGCAGCGTCATGCATCTCGATGCAAGCACATATTTTCATCCTGAAGGAATTGCTGATGTGTGGTGTCGTATTCACTCTGCATCCGAGCAAATTGCTGCAACAATACAAGCTCTCAATCTTAGAGATAAGCCAGTAATTCCTCTTATTATGACTTTCTATGATAACATTACGTCATCGCAAATATTAGAAATAATGATAAAGCAAACTGATTATTGTAAGCTTATGGGATTGAATATTTCCCCAATTGTACGTTCATTACACGAATTTGAACATTGGATATCTGATAGAAGTATTGGTAATTGGGCTGATTTAATTTTAACAAGACATAACACTAATATAGGTATAAAACCCGATAGCAAAGGACATAATTATCAACACTTAAAAAGTGTTCCCATAATAGATTATTGAGTTAATGTTATCAAACTTACTGCCCAATAATAAACCAAAGCCGCTTTATAAACACTCCGGAAATCACAGTGGTAAAAATCTTTACTCATTTAAAACGAATAACTCATCTGTTACATCCGTTGTATCCGTTGCCAAAACTACCCACACCTCATCAACATCATAAAACTCCCCACGCTGCTCCAACTTAAAATCTCCAAGCAGCAACCCTAACCAAACTTCCACAAGTGCCAACCCTAAAACGCGCGCAAGTTCAACCAAACGAACGGCGCCTTTTCTACACATAATATAATCAAAAATCTTCTGCCGCCAACTCTCCACATCTTCGTTTCCTGCTAAATTACGAATATCGTCCCAACTCTCGACAGCTTGCAGCATCTCCAAAACATTATCCTTTTCGACAGGCGCCGCCACCGAATCAGTAGCAATAGTAGGATAATTATGGGCGCCATGTGGTTGAAACGTTTGGGGAAGAGGTGGTTCTTTCAAGTCATCCAAGTCAAGGTGCATCGACATCCGCACCAAACCAGCAAAAAAATCACTATCAACAACAGGTCCCAACTCACTATTACTATCGCGCGTTTCCTCCAAAAGTAACAACGAACGCGCTTTGAGAATATCGGCAATTTGTACAAATGCTAAACTAGCAGCTTCCAACTGTTGCTCAACAGTCAATAAAGGCAACTCCAAATCAAGACATTCCCAAACAACATCAAGCGTAGCATCAGGTGGCGCCGATGATAATTCGTCCAAGATATCCCAAATAGTTAACTGCTGAAACTCTGCCATAGCTACACATCTGAACGCAAAGGACATTCAGAAATTGGACATTTTGATGGGCTAATCTCGAACATTTCCTTATATTGAACGAGAGTACAATTATACTTTTGAGAAAAAGCTTTTAGAACCTGTTCGGTATAAGCCTTAATTTTACCAGCAGTCAACCCAAAGCAATGAATAGGTTCCAAGCGACAAATCGCCTTTTGTCCATACCACAACTCGGCGCCAAGTGCATGTAACGGTTTATCACCCGGCGCCTTATATAAATACAGCACAGCAAAATAATTAGCTGGTGGCTCAACACTTATCGTATCAATTTCTGCATCATTAGTCTGCGAAGCGCGGCGCCGATAAAACGAACGGCGGTTATGACAATGTTTAGCATCCCAACAATTATCACCATCAGAACCATGCACTATTTTTGCTTGTGCGGTAGAAAGCCTCGTACACAATAAACATTTATTGTTAAATGGTTTTGGCAAGCGAACCCCCAGCCAATCGGTAAGTATCATCTTCACCAATCACATCGCTAACAGCATCACTATGGGTTGTCACAATAAACTGGCAAGTTGAACAAAGTTTAGGAAGCTGCTTTATTAATAACTGTGCTGCTGGTGGGTGAAGATTTAAATCAATTTCATCAATTAACACAACCGAGTATGCTATCTGCTGACGCACAAACTCGTAAAGTATCGGAAATACCGACTGTTCCCCCGCTGACATCTCCACAATATCGTAATTACGGCGCCCGTCACTGATTAAAAAATAGTAATCTTCCGGTGTAGGAGAATCTACACCCGGCATTGGTTCCACACCAGCAAACGAGCGTTCAGGAAAAATCTTGGTATATAAATTTTCTAATTGTGTCAAATAATCTACAGTCGAAGTCTGAGTAAGTTGAGCGAACTTCCAACCATTTAAATACTTCCGTAACCTCGCCACACCCACTTCAAAAGAGACTCTTCCAGTTGTAGATTTACTTATACGTGCAGGACTGGCGCCGTTTTCTTCCCTTTGCGGTGTCACACCCAAATTACGAAACTGGTCAAACCAAAAAATACCAGGCAACTTATAAAACTCAGAGCGCACCGTTGGGTCAGTCTCCAACAAACTGCGCGCGTAATAACGTCCCGCAAACTGAAAATATTGAGCATCATCAGCAGCATAACAGCGCTCACCATCAAGAACAAGCCGAACACGCTCAGTATCACCAGGTTCAACCAAAGCACGTTCCGACTGAGTAGCAGCCCATCTATGGAACAACGCGCGCGTAGCAGCTAATTCCTCAGTCGTAAACAATACCTCAATTTCGATATACGGCGCCCCCCAACGTTGGTAGCGACCAGGAAGAAACCCCAACCAATCAAAATCAGTAACACGTCGAATTTGCTTAGTAGCCAACGCCAAAGGAAGCGCAATAGCTTGCAACAGCGTAGTTTTTCCCGTACCGTTATCACCCAGCAACAGGAAACGATTACTAACCGTATCGAGAGTTTGGTTTTTAAACGACACCTCTAAACGCTCAAAGCGCTTAAAGTTCTTGATAGTTATAGACTCAACCTTCATTGAAATTATATCCCTTGTAGGGTAAACACTCCTCTCTCTCTTGTGGAGCGGGCATCCCTGCCCGCCCCATATATACTCACCTAAATTTTGTGCAGGCGCCTGGGCATTATAAATTAAAGTATAGGTTTACTTAAAAGTTGCAAATTTTGGGACGTAGTTACGTTGTTTCAGGTATCTATTTTTTCACAAAAGTTGCAAATTTTTTTCACAGAGTTGCAAATTTCCGAGAAAATTTACGCAAAAGCTGCAAATTTTGTCACCTATATTTTAAGAAACATGTACATTATAGCAAATCCTGGCTACAGCTTGACTTCAAGCCTTGACGGCGATAAAGTTCCAATCCTGCAAAAATAAATGTATTTACTTAATCATCGGGGTGTAAGGGGCAGGGGCGAACTGGGCATCTTTCGGGGCTAATCTCGAAAATATCTTTATATTTATTAAGATTTATGCCGCTAGCGAGTGAAAATGCTTCGAGTACCTGTTGCGTGTATTCCCTGATTGCTCCAGCAGTTAAACCAAAGCAATGTACTGATTGTAACCTAAATGTAGGTGCTTGTCCTAGCCATAATTCAGCACCTAAAGCGTGTAAAGGACGCTCTCCAGAGTCTCTGTAGAGTAAGAGAATTGCAAAATAATTCTCTTGTGGTTTGAGTACGACAGTGTTTATAGTGTTTTTCTCATTACTAGTGCGTGCTAGTTTTCGATAAAAGGAGCGACGGTTGTGGCAGTATTTGTCGTCCCAGCATCTATCCCCCTCTTGGCCGTGTAACAACCTTGCCTTTTTGGTGGTCAGTTGGGAGCAAATCAAGCATTTCTGTTTAAGTGGCTTAGGCATATGTACTTCAGAGCGAGGTTAAAAAGCTTCGATTAATACCTTTGCGCGCGTCTCTCTAATCTCTTATAAGTTTATGTAAAAATTGTAAATTTTGGGACGTGTATGGATTCAAACATTGATTTTAGCGTTAGAGTTATCTAGAAAGTATATGTCTTCATGTGTCAAATATTTTAATGCATCAATTGATAAAAAGGGAATAGCAAAAAAAGGTGGAAGAAAGTCAGGATTAGCTTTATGAAAACGGGATAAAACTGAATCGACATTACTGATTGATACCTGTTGATAAATATAAGCTGATAATAACCATTCTTCAAAAATACATTTTTCAAACCAATCATTGAAATAAAAATTACATTTTTTGCATTGAACAAAATTAGGGCTGGATAAATTTATTATTTGACCACAAACTGGACAGCTATCAACAAGACGGCATTTATGATATGGGCATACTGTGACATAACGCAAATCCCAAACTTTAGGATAATAAGGCTTGAGAGCCAAACAAGCTGGACAAATAGTAAAACATTTATCGTTAAGTAACGAAACCGAAAAAATTTCTCCAAATCCATTTACTTGGTTTGTGTAACTACCCTCATAAGTTTTCGTATAAAGAGAATTTTGATTAGAAATAGCTATTTGCTCTTCATGATAAGCCTCAACATCGCTTGTATCTAAACCATCACGTCCAATACCAAGCCACCGAGCCATTGATGTTTTAGTTCGACCTCGATTTGTGGTAGACCAATCTCGTTTAACAATGTCTTGAATTTTTTGTTTGGCAATAGATAGTGCAACAATATCAACTTGTTGTGCTTCAAGATAAGCTAGTCTCTTAATTACCTTATGCTGCCAAAGTGAAAGGTTTGAAGTATAATTTTGGTCTACAGCAGGAATTGCCACAAAATTGTGGCTATCTGGGTCAAAAACGTAGATAAAAGAAATGTTTGTAGGGTCGTACTTAATTTTTGCTTTTTCTCTTTCTCTTCTACCCGTAGTTCTACGTTTATCTCGTTGTTCATAAATATGACGTAAACGAGTTAGCTCAGGACTTCTATAGTATAGTCCTTCAAATTCTATACCGTTTTGAGAAATAACTCGATAAGTTACTGCACCTAGTAAAATTCTTAAATCATTGATATTTGCAGGTAGTAATGGTGGATATTTAGATATACCTTGAAGCCAAACATCAACCCTTGGTATTCCAAAGTCAGTGTGAGGCATCTGCCCAACTATGTCAATAATAAATAAGTGAAGGATTTCATTCAAAGAATCGATTGATATGACGGCACTTTTTTTCGGGTCATACTCATCATCATATTTTTTCATAAATTTCAAAAAACTGCCTGGTTGACCTTGCAGGGTAATTGTAGAGATGGTTCGGAAAAACCGCTCTACTTTCGCTTTATACCAAGCTAGTTTTGGTGGAGCGTAATCTAAATCAATAAACAGTAATTCGCAAGCATCTTCTAACTGAACTCCTTTAAATTCAGGAGCATTATCTGTCTTAAGCGCTGACATTAAACCGTAACAAGGCCACGTATGCTTAACTGAAGGGAATTTGCTTTGCACGTAATGTTTTGGTTGAATAGAGTGCCATAAGCAATGCATTACTGATAAGTAACTCGCTGGTTCAAAACTAATATAATAACCAATAGGCATCCCTGTATATCTATCTACAGCTGTTGTCAGCGTGGGGATTCCTATTGGGAGGCTTGTTTCTAAATCAACAACATATAACGGTAATTTTGTATGGTCTATCTCAACTATTTCTAGTGGACGCATCGTATTTGGCGGTAAATATGTACATGTATTAAACATCTTATCTGCTGCTGCTTTGCCATAACGAGCAACCATTTCTTTATAAGGGTCAAGCTTGTTAACAATTCGATATATTGTTACTTGAGCAGGAATTTCTAAAGCTGGTAAACCAATTTTTTGACGAACAGCGTTTTCTTGAGTTATTTCAAAAACTACTTTTAAATAAAGGCTTGAAACTGATGGTTTTTCTAAAGTTAAATAATATTCATCAATGACTTGCTGAATAATACTTAACACCTCCGAATGTAATTGACTTTTTCTACCTTTAGCTATATTATTAGGAATTAAAGAACGAATATCACCCTCACTAAATTCATACTTTTTAATCCAACGATTAAGAGTTGACCAATGTGGAGGTTTATTGTCTGCCAATTCTTGAGATACCTTATTAATAATTGGTTGAAGAGATGATTCTGTTCGTTTCTTTTGCTCAGATTCAAGAAAGCATTGAATATATTTAAATCTTCTTCTTGCCTCTGCTTTTAGGTCTGAGTCAAGTTGACTAAAGTCAGCTAATAAATAATCTTTTTTAGTTTTATCGCCAGTATCTTCTAGATAGAATTTGAGTTGATTTTCAAAGAAAAGCTTGCACAAAGATGATTCACTGTACGTAGATAAAACCCCCTTTGCAATATCAATTACTTGAAAATCGCCATTGCTAAGGCGTTTATCAATTTCATATTCTCGACCATTTAACCAAAATTTTAACCCTAAATGAAATTTAATTCTAACCATAAATACCTCACCCTGTTCATGTGAGTAATTTTTTACAAGTATTTTCCCAGTAATTTTAAAATTCAACGCCAGCTTCAATTAAATATCTACGCATTTTATCCGAAATTTTAATTTCGCTTGTATAGGAAATTGGTAATATTAATTCTATTTCTAGAAAACCTGAGAATATAAGGCTAAACAGAATTTGTTTGCTAATTCCGTCTTTGTGTAATACTTGTGTAGCTTCTTGAATTGTAACAGATGAAAAATTTTGCAAATAGTTTTTGCATCTAACCAAATCTTGTAAAGAATATTGTACCCTTGAGTACTTGTAAAGAATCTTAATATTATCGAGACAAGGCTGAATTCTTATCATCTTGTCTGTAACTACACAAAATTCCCAGCCAAATTCAGTAATTATTGGAGCAACCTTATTAAACAAAGTTAGATACTTCAGTAATCGAGCTTTACTTTCTGGTTTAACTTCTACAACTTGCTTTTTATTTGTTCGCTCAACAAAAAAATCAGGTGTATACCTCCGTAATTTACCATCAAGGTAATAGTTCAACTTGAAAGGTTGACCAGTATAAGAAATTACCTGAGAGTCAATTTCAAGGAAATATAGATAGTCTCTTTCAAGGTGCGATTCATAAGGAATAAGTGCCTGATTTTTATTACTTACAAATTTTCCTATGTTCTTTTTTGTACCCGTATTATTAATTTTTCTAGCTGGAGTAGACATATTTCCTCCACAAAGAAAAAGCGGTTTGTATTCAACCTAACTGTTTTCCCTTGAATTAAAAATTAAATTTTTGTTAACTCCAAAGTTTTCAGAACTCACGTCAGAATAAGGGTTTAAGCTTTGCTCCCAAGAAGTAGTTGCTGTGGAATGAGTCTTAGTGCATATGGGTGGTCGCAAGAAAGTTGACCTGCTTGGTCTGCACCACTATGACGAATAAACCTGTTTTGTCCAAAAGCAATGTAGGAGGGCGCCCAAAGTCAACACCCTACCCTTAAACCTCCAGACCGTCCGTCCCACAGAGGATTAAAGAGATTATCAGTACTTATGTATGGATAATTTGCAACTTTTGTGAAAAAATTTGCAACTTTTGAGTAAGGATTTGCAACTTTTGAGTAAACCTACAAAAGCCTTATAAACACGCCCCTGATAATATCATGAAATTTTAATCGTATTTTATGTCGTATAAAAGATAAGAGATACTTATTTTGTATTGTAGTATTGTAGCATATGTAATTTTAACCATAAGTTGAGCAATCCTAGCACTGGAGAGTAGCAAAGCTGTTATTTAGGGCAAACTAAGTGCTTTAGTTGAAGTACTGTATAAATTCTCTACCTCCTCTACCGTATAAAAAAAGCATTTTATTAAACTCAAAGCGGGTATTGTTTTTAAGTTAACAAACACCGCTAGCTTGTAAACTAAAGATAGCTGGATATTCACCGCGTTCTTTCGGTGGAAATGCACTACCCCAATTATTGCGTCTATCAGCTTTTACTTGCTCAATTAAATCTCGTTTTGTATTTAAGAAAGTAAGTGTGTTTTCATTCCAAAATAAATGATTGTGCAACCAATAATAATAAGCCTCCGAAGCACTACCACAGATTAAGTTAGCCTCATGAAATGCTTTTGGTTGTTTGGGTAAACTGAGTAATAAAATTTCTGCAATCAATGGAGCGCTATTAATTGCTTTATCAAGATACCTACTACCTTTGTGGGTATCACCTAATTTTAGAGCAGCCAAGACCGCTGCATATTCAACATCAGCGGATGCTCCTTCAGGGTACTTAGCAGCCAACTTTAAAATATCTTTATATCTATTGAGTGACAAATAGCATTGAGCTAATTTTATTCGCGCACCGATATTGTCGCTGGGGTGAACATTAATTAAATTCTCAAAAATCTCTACAGCTTTAACAAGATCCCAAGTTTTTAAGAAGTTATATTTATTACTTAATAGCGTTGCACGTTCGATGTAAGCCTCAGCCAATCCATAGCAAGTCTCAAAATAAGGTCGATTTGATAGTACATAATAATTAATTTTATCCTTGCCAAACTCAAATTCGCGTGGAATCGCCATCCGAATTAAATCAAACCCTCGTTCCCAGACTTGAATTGATAAATCCAAATTACCTATATCCAGAAGAATTATTGCTAACAAATTATAAGCATTAAGGTAATGGGGGCAGCTTTCAATTAAAGCTTCTAGCTGGGCTGTCTGAATGCTTGGTTCCCCAGAACCATAACCCCAGCTATCACAAATTTCATAGTAAACTGACTCAAAGTCACGAACACAAGCAGGAAATACAAATTGCCAGAGATTAGACTCTGATGGTTCTCTTAACAACTGCAAAGATTTTGGCGATTTCATACAACACCGCCTGTCTACTGTTGTATTAATAATTTTGATTATATTGCACCAGCTAGATACTTTTTATTAAGAAATGTTCTCACACCAATCTTGATACGGGTGAGATTGTTGGAGTTGGAAGTTAAAGAAATTTAAAAATAAACCAGGAATTCAGGTAAAACAGTTATTTTAGTTACAAGTTAAAAACGTATATTTACGGTTTCTAAGTTTTCATGCGTAAGTCTTAACCTACTATGTGCGCTTCTCTGGTATGATTATCACGCTTTGTGACTTATAAAGCATGCGCCCCGGAACGTAGGTAAAATTTACAATGAGTTACAGTACAAACTTACCGCCCATTAAATTGATTTCTCTAGAAGGTAAAAAACAACTCTCACTTCAAACGGACGACTTCAAACGAACGACTTCTTCTGATATTCGCTGGTTAAAAGTACAAGAATTTTTGAGAAGTGTAAGTCTGACGCCTAACAGTCGTAAATTATACGAGCGTGAACTACGAAGATTCTTAGCTTGGAGTAAGTTAGGTTATCACGAACTTCGTACACGACATCTAGCAAATTACAAAGAATATTTAGCTGAAGAAGTTTGTACAGATAAAGGTAGACCGCTGGCAAAGTCCAGTATAAACGCAGCATTAGGCGCCTTAAAAAGTTTCTTCCACTGGTTGCGCGACACATACCCAGATATCATCGAAGTCAACCCAATGGCAGGAGTAAAATTTGAGAAACTACCACTTCCTAGTGCCCAAGACTTGGCGCCATCTGAAGTAGAACAAGTTAGGACAGCATTAAATAATTTAGGAGAAACCAAACTACGCGACACTGCGTTAGTCCATATATTATGTCATGGACTGCGCGCGTCCGAAGTATCAAGCTTAAATATTGGTAACTATGATGGCAAACTATTATATATAGAAAACACCAAAGACAAAAAACCTCGCCTAGTACCACTAGTACCAGAAAGTAGAAAAGCAGTAGAAACCTACATACAGCACCGCAGCGACGAAGGAGAACAACTTCACGAAGACAACCCGTTACTACTCTCCTACCATAACCGCATCCCACAATACACACGCATCAACAACCCAGAAGGCGCCAGATTAAGTTACCACGGAATATACTTCGCCATTACAAAACTTGGCGAACTAGCACAACTACCCAACCTCCACCCCCACGCATTTCGTCACACCTTCGCCACCCAACTACTTATAGTTGGAATGGATCCAACCCACGTCAAAACCCTAACCGGACACGAAAGCGAGCGCGCGTTTCGTCGTTACGTAGTCCGTGCCAAACAAGCAGCAGCAATAGCAGCATTCGATAAACTGCACGAACAGTAGAGGCTGGTTGCAGCTATCACCCGATACTATTCAAGCCACACTATAACCCGTATCAATCCTGGCATATTCTGGCTGTAATCCCAACACAATATCTGAGCGTTCCACACCCATTTCAATGAGTTCTCGCGCAATTAAGCGATCTGTCTCATTGCGCTGAATCCAAATTTTACCATCCTTAATATCAAAGTGCATCAGGACAGTGTAAAATCGTTTATGCTTCTGCCATCCCAGGCTGACTAATTGATAATGGTCATTATCGCGGTCGCACAAAATCTGTGTTTCAAAACCTGCATCACTACGATTGCCAAGCGTATAATCTTGCAGCAAATCTTGAATAATTTTTCTGTACTGCTCTAGTCGATCCATAGGACGATTTCCTCCTCGATCGGGTTATATACCAGTAGTTTAACCTGATAAGTACGAACTGAAGCCTTTGCTAGCGGGCGTTGGAAGAAAACTTCATAAGCAGTTAAGGGAACGGCTAAATATAGGGTTCTGTCAGGCTCCTGGGTTTCCAACACTAAGCGATAGTTGAGAAATTGACCCAAGGCCGCATGGTAATCAAATAAGGCTGATTCACTCAGGAAGCTCTTGACTTCCACCGCAATTTTCTCTTGCCCACGATTGGCTATCAGTAAACGTTCTGCTCCCAAATCAATCCGTACTTCATCTTCATTCTCAAATTTGAGGATGAGTGGATCGGTGAGTTTCCATTTTTCTTTGAGTAAGGCGTTTCTTACTGCGTTGTGGTAGCGGTCTTTAGCGGACATGGTGGGAGGAGAATGGAGTCTTTGCTATCATACTTTAATCCTACCTTAATGTTCTGGATAAAAAAACCAAAACAATCTCTTTTCTGACAAATCATCTTAAAATGACAGTTATTACCCATTTTTAGTATAAAGCAAGCGCCTACCAGGCAGGTAAAACACATTCGAGAAAAGGCATGAAAATTTGAAATGACAATTTTGACTTATCATAAAAAAAGTATCATTCTTTTCATCTAGAAACTCTTCTAATTTTTTCGTTACCTAAATCGATACATTGTTGATGTATATTAGATTGGAAAAAAACTCTATTAATACCTGAGTTTGACCTATTTTTGATAGAACAAGAAACTATGAAAATAGCGGTTGCAACTATTAGAACTTTAATTTGAATATTGTTCATATGTCAAATAAGGAAGAATTTATTTTTAATTTGACAGAGAATACAAAAAAGATAAACATGTTTTATTACCATTTTGTAGGCATAAACACACAAAAACATGGCACAAAAGTGCCAATGTATAAATATCCCACTCACATTAAAAATTAAGTACTTACACTAACGATAATTATCGATTTACGAAAATGGCACTTTTATGCCAGCAACTTGGAAATTTTTGGCAAACTATTGGCGCCCTAGCAAGTGTAAACTAATAAAACGTTGTAAGTTAAATAACAGGGATAGCAACAGTGACTATAAGACAATCAAGCATTAAATCACATCTAGATAAATAATGTATTTTATACTAATGCCCATAAGTGGAATTACCCTAATTTCAATTTTAGTGTGGTTGCTCGTATCCAATTACAGAAGCCAGAGAGCATTAATATGGTGGCATAGTAGGCAATTAGCAAGAATGCATCAGGAAGGAGAAGCTATCCGTAATGGTGTGCTACAAACTACATTTTTTATGCGTCGGCATTTAGAATCACCTGTGCCTAGTAGTACTGAGAATCAACATAAATTAGATAAGCACTACTTAGAGAGTATTGAAAAATTTCATAACTCAGTTAAAGAGCTAAGTGACTATTTGTACCCAGCATATATTGATGAAAGTCTACCTCTGGCGATTCAGCATTTGCTAGATACCTGGAAAAATCGCTCTGGTTTAAAGCTAGAATACGAGCTACCAACTGAGTGGAGTGATGAAGCTTGTGAGCGCATTCACTTATTTTTGATGCTATTAGAAGAGTTTTTACGTATTTATGTATTAGAAGTTACAAACAATCCCAGTGTATATGTAAAGTTAAAGCAACAGAAAACTCTGAGTGAGTTAATGATTCAATTTACATATTCAGAAGAGTCTAAATTGAATGATATAAAAACTGTAGACGATATATTTCATTTGTATCGAACGATTGAAATATTATTATCTGCTAAGTGTTATCATCATCGGCGCCATAAAACTGAAACTTGGTACTTGCGCTGGTGATGTCAAAAATGAGACTATAAAAGAGCAAAATAGTTTTGAATTCCGCACTTTTAATCAAAAATCGTCATTTATCGTAGCATATTAGGTGATTAACGATGCTTCAGCCAGTCGCAGTACAAAATAAGCAAACATTAACATTTTTGGTTGTTGATGACCAAGAGTTGGCTTTATACGCAACAATCAATGTTTTAAAACCGCAGTATCCGGATATAAAAATTATAGAAGCTCAAACTGCTTCAGAAGCACTAAACCTTATAGCCAGCAATCCTAGTTTACCCGACCTAGCCATTGTTGATTTATCAATGCCACAGACAGCAGGAGAATCTGCTCGAACCGATGCGGGAATTCAGCTACTGCGTACACTAATGGAAAAGTACCGTAATCTTAACATAGTGGTGCAAAGCGCTTATCCTCGTTCTTTAATTCGTTTAAAAGCTCTAATTAGCTGTCACGAAGGAGGGTTTACAGTTGCAGATAAAAGTTTACCCATGAAGGAGATGTTAGCCAAAGTTGATTGGGCACTTAACGGTGTAATTTATACTCCCAAAGAAATGCGTACAGTGTTAGAAGTAAAACCGGAATGGTTGGAAATGTTGGAATGGGCATTTAAGAAAGGATTGCAAGATAAAGAGATTGCAAAACAAATGAAGATTGCCGAGCGAACAGTACGTCATTACTGGAGGAATGTTCAGAATGTTTTGGAAGTTTACCCTGATGATGGTAAAAATTTACGGATTCAAACAGAAATTAGAGCTAGAGAAGAAGGCTTAATTGATTAATTTAAATATAAATATAAATATATTATCATAATCAAAAATATGAATATATGGCGTATTGGTGTATTACCCGGAATTGCGGCAATAGGGCTTACAATTATCGCGCGTATGTTAGGTTCGTTGCAGTCATTAGAGCTAGCTGCATATGATACATTCATGCGTTTGCGTCAAGATGAACCCATAGATGAGAGAATTTTGATTGTTGGTATTAATGAAGAAGATATACGACGAATCAAACAGTATCCAATACCTGATGGAGAAATTGCAAAACTACTACGTACATTACAAAGCTATCAACCTGCCGCAATTGGGTTAGATATTTATAGAGATATACGTGTTGAACCAGGACATAATGAATTAGCTAGTGCATTCCAAGAGATGAAAAATGTTATTGGCATAGAAAAGGTTTTACCGGGTATTGATGGATTTACGGTGAACCCACCTCTAAATTTACCGTCGGAGCAAGTAGGTTTTGTTGATACTCTTGTTGATAAAGACGGTAAACAGAGACGGACTCTATTGGGTACACCAGATTTAAAAGATGAATGGCGCCTATCTTTATCGCTAAAGTTAACAGATATTTATTTAAAAAAACAAGGTATTAATCGGAAAGAAGAGCAAAGTCCGAGCGAAGGATATTTAATAAAGTTTAATTCTACAAAAATACCTAAGTTTCTGCCAAATGATGGTGGTTATATTTATGCGGATAAGGGCGGATATCAAACATTAATCAATTTCCGTAGTAATATCAAACCTTTTCGTATTGTCTCTCTTACAGATATTAACAATAAAAAAGTTGATGCTAGTTGGATTCGAGATAAAATCGTGCTAATTGGTCTTACTACTCCCAGTATTAAAGATTATACATTATCCGATACGATAAAAGCTAAGAATATTCCGTTAATTTATGGAGTAGAAATACATGCTCATGTAACTAGCCAACTTATTAGTTCTGTATTAAACCAACGACCTTTTATTAAAACTTGGGCAGATAGCTGGGAATATTTATGGATTATCAGTTGGGGTATTATAGTAATTGCATTAAGAAGGAAAAATTTTTCTCCATTAATAAGAATTATTGTGATTAATGGGATAATTATATTTTTTATAACTATTAGTTATTCTTTGTTAACTCTAAGTTGGTGGACTCCATTTATTCCATCATTATTAATACTATTTCTTAATGCCTTCTCTATACTAATAGCAGCAATTGACAGGTACGAAGAAAATTGGCGCCTGCGTATACAGGTACAGAAACTAGTAATTAATAAAACATTTGATATAATCCATAATGGTCCACTACAAACAATTGCTCGAATGATAAAGCAAGTTGAAGAAAATAAAGAAATATCTAATACACAAAATTTTTTATCTGAACTACGTCAACTTAATCAAGATTTACGAGGAGTGTATAAATTAGTCAAACAAGAAAATTTTATAGCGAATAATACTTTTTACATAAATCAAGAGCAAGAAATAGATTTGAAAAGACCCCTTCATGAAGCTCTAAACGAAGTGTATATTGAGGTTTTTGATAGAGATTTTCCATGTTTTAAAACCATTAAATTTAATATAATTAACTTTCAACCCTTAAATGAAAAAAACTTGAGTGCAGAATTAAAACACAGCATTTGTCGTTTTCTCGAAGAAGCATTATGTAACGTAGGAAAGTATGCTCAAAATACAACTCGACTTGAAATTAGTTGTGAATGTAAGAAAGGAAAAAATATAATTATAGTCAAAGATAACGGTTTAGGTGTACAAAAATTCAATCATTCGTCCTACCAAGGATTCGGAACTCAACAAGCAATGACTTTAGCAAAGCAGTTAAGAGGTAAGTTTGAACGTCTTCCTAATTCTCCAAAAGGAACTATTTGTCAACTTTCTTGGTCTACACATAAAAGCTGGTTATGAAAAGTGTAAATAAAAATTAAGTTCAATCAGTGGCATTTTTCTGCCAAGTTCATGACGAGTTTTTACCAAAAACTAGGAATAAAAAGATAATGACTAATAAACAGTTTATTTTTATTATGCTGGTAATGTAAATAATGTATATTATTCGTAATGGAAATCAGCAATGAAAAAAAGATACTCCTCAAAGCACTATTGGGCTATTAAACTATTACCCTCTTTGGTTCTCTTATCCTATTTTGTTGTAGTAAATATAGTACTTGCTACTCCTCCAAAAGGTTCGGCAGAACGTACTCGTCCAATAAACACGGGTTCAAATGGACATAGGACAGCATGTAGTCGTACAAAAGGAAAAGAAACCCTAACAGTTCTAAGCCCTATCTATGGAAAAACTGTTTCTACTCGACCAGTCTTTTCTTGGTTTGTACCTGACACAGAGTCATACCCTATGGAATTATACCTCTATGAAGATACCGAAAAGGGTAAAGGAGAAGAAATTCTAGCTGAAATTCCGTTACAAAGTAAATTGGGAATTATGAATTATACTTTTCCACAAGATAAAATTGCTTTATCTGTTGGGAAAAAATATATATGGCAAATAGTACTTATGTGCGATAAAAATAATCCAATTAAAGATGTTATTGCAGAAGCTGTTTTTGAGGTAGTGGATATTCCAGCGAGTTTAAATAGTCAGTTAAAGCGTGCAAATACTAATAAAGAGAGGTCAGAGTTATATGCTCAATTTGGTTTTTGGTATGATGCTTTTGCCGAAATAAATAATGACTCCATAAATAGAGAATTGAAACTAAGCTTGTTGGAAAGAATTAGGCAGTCAGAAATTAATACTGCAAGTGGTGTTTTAGAGGATAGAGATAAAAAAGATTTGGAAGACCAAGCTGAAAGGCTCAGGCTTGTTATAAGTGCAGAAAAAGCAAGACAAAAGTAATTAATTATTTTGATTGGCGCCTGGTAATAAACTAGTAATATAAATTATAACCAGTTGCCAATTATTACATAAGGAGACCAATTTCGTGGATGACTGTATAGCTTACCATTTTCATATCTTTTTTCGTCTTTAATAAGCTTTACAAGTACAGATTGTAATGCTTTTGCTTTACTAACACTATAATTACGAAGTAGTTCATCATAAAAATCAATAGCAACTTTTGCTGCAGTTACATCATCAACAACCCAAAGAGAAGCTAAAGCGCTTTTTGCTCCTGCCTGTACTGCTACTCCTCCTAATCCTAAAGTAGAACGGTCATCACCCGTTGCTGTTTCGCAAGCTGTTAAAGCTAATAGTTCTAATGGTTCTGTATTACGATTAAATTCACGAATTATTTTGTCAAATTCGTTGAAAGTAATTTTCTTATTATCTCCCGTAACTATAAAAGTATCTTCTGGTCTAATACCAAATTGACCGTGGGTTGCTATATGGATAATAGAGTAGAAATTTCTTGCGAGTTCTTGTTTTAGTGTGTCGTTGTTAAAATTTGTATTTAATAACGGTTTGCCTGATATTTTCTGCAAAACTCCTTTAATTTCTTCAAGAACATTTGGGAGTGGTCTAAATAACTTACCATCTATTGTTGCTTCTTGACTTAAACCTAAAGCTAGTACCTGCAAATTTTTACGGTTTATCAGTTCTGGTTTAGTCAAGCTGAAACTAGGAATAATTGCAATAGCATATCTTTCAATTAAAAATTGCTTATTTTTTTTGTCAAACAAAGCAGCCATTGGCACATTACGTAAAATTCCATCTTGAATAAAAACTAATGTATCAATATTATTTTCATAGCTTGTTTTCTGCAAAATATCAAACTGTCCAATTATCCAAGAGTAAATATTGCCAGCTAAATTTTCATCAAATAAACCTCTTCCTTTTGAAGCTTGTATATTCTTACGAAACTTTTTAATTTCTTCTTCAACGTTTTCTCTATTTTTATTGTATGATGCAGTTTGAATTGTACCATTTGGAAGAGTTAAGAAAACAGTTGTTTTATCTTCCAAAATGAAAGTGCTAATAACAGCTGTTTTATTTACATACTTCTTAGATTCGCCACTAACTCTGAATAATCCATCTTCATTAATATTTTGTAAATTATCTCTACCTTGATTCAATGCTGCCAAATTACAATCATCACCAAAATAATTTTGTAACTCTGCTAATTTTAAAGAATCAATAGTTTTAAGGATAGATGAAAAGTTAGTTTGATTATTTTTGGAAATAGAAGATTTAACAGATGCTTCAATTGGTTTGTTTAAACTTAGCTTCATCGCAACTAAATCACGATAAATTGGGTCAATACTATCTCGGAAGTCAAATTGAATATCTCTATTTGCTGTTAAAATATCAGAGCGACTGTTTTTTTCTAAAGTAGAAACTGCCTGCTCGTAAGCTCGAATAGCTTGTTCTATCTTTTTTTGCTTCTTAAGAATACGTCCAGTTTGCCACTCCCATAAATACAAGCTATCTAAAGACTTTCCTTTTTCTGCTGCTGCTCTTGCTTGGTCAGTAAAATCGATTGCATTAGTATATTCTTGACGACATTCATATATATTACCTTTTTCTCCAAGTGCGAATGACTTAGCGCGGTTATCTTTAAGAGTATTTGCAATATCAACCGCACTATCAATTAGTTCTTGAGCTTGTTTCTCCAAATTTTGTGGTATACATCTTGCTTTATTTTTTTGCAAATTAATCAAGTTAACAGTAGTATAAATTTTAGCTCTGCTATTAGGTAATTTCGTAATTAGTTCAGTTGCATTGTCCAACAATATTTGAAAATCTTTTTTTTGAACATCTTTAAATTTTCTATTTGTTTGAAAACTATTTTCTTCGCAATCAAAGTTGATTGCACCTTTTTCTTTTTGAATTTCGTCAAACTTTGTATAAAAATTACTTAAACTTAAAATAGCTTGAATTTGACCTTGATTATTTTCCTGAAGTTTTGCATTATCTCTGCTCTTCTGTAAAAAATACCACGCTTTATCAGCACTACAGATAGCGCTGTTTCTGAACTTTTCAGTATCACCACTGCTTCCGACCTGACTCAAAGAGCGACGGTAGTTTAGTAGAGCTTGTTGATTTTTAATGAATCCGAATGGGATTGTTTTTGGCGAAAATGCAATATTAGATATAAATGGTTCATTTTACGCAACAACTGCGAACGAAATTCAATTTGGAAATCAAGGAAATTTTAGTACAATAAACCCCCAGGCGCCAAGAGCATTAACCGTTAACCCATCAGCATTATTTTTTGACGCAGTAGCAAAACAAGGTGAAATAGTTAATCGGTCAATAGATGGTTTAGAAGTTCTATCAGGAAGAACTTTAGGATTAGTAGGGGGTAATATTCTTCTTGAGGGTGGTGCTTTGCTGGCGCCTTCCGGACGAATTGAATTAGGAAGTGTTGCACCTAATAGCCTTGTAAATATAATACCGACGGGTACAGCTTATAGTTTGAACTATGAGGGTATTAACAACTTTCAAGATATTCTTCTGAGTCAGGAAGCATCAGTTAGAACTACTGGTAACAGTGGTGGCGCCGTTCAGGTACAGGGAAAAAATATAGCTGTGATTGGTGGTTCTGGTATTAGCGCCAATCTCACAGGAAATGGAGTAGGAGGAGGTTTAACAGTTAATGCCTCAGAGTCAGTGCAGGTAATTGGTGAAAATGCTCAAGCCGATGATATTAGCGGCTTACGTGTTCAAGTTTTAAGAACAGGAACAGGAAAAGGGGGAGATATGACAATCAATACTCCTACTTTAATTGTCAAAGACGGGGCGCAGATTTCTACGGGTGTGTTTGGAGCAGGGAAAGGTGGAAATTTAAATATTAATGCTTCTGAATCTGTTCAGCTAAGTGGTGTGGCGCCAAATGTGCGTCTTAGTAGCGATTCAAATTCTCGCCTTGCTAGTGGTTTGTACTCCGAAACGCAAGGAACGGGGGATGCTGGTAATACAACAATCAATACCCAAGAGTTATTGCTTCAAGATGGGGCGCAGGTGAATGTTGGTAGTCGAAATTCTGGTAAAGGTGGGGATTTAACAGTCAACGCCTCCAAAACTGTTCAGTTGAGCGGTGCAACAAAAAATGATTTATTTCCCAGTATTTTATTTTCTAGAACTACAGGCTCAGGAAATGGGGGAAATATAACAGTTAACACTCCAACGTTATCAGTTCAGGATGGCGCAAGGGTAGTTGCTGGAACTGGGGGTGCAGGCAAAGGTGGAAACTTGACTGTCAATGCTTCCGAGTCTGTGCAGATAAAAGGAGAGTCAACGAACGGTCAATTTTTCATCGTAAGCGGTTTATTTACTGGAACTCAAGGAGCAGGAGACGCGGGTAATTTAACTGTTAACACACGTACTTTGTTAGTAGCAGATGGCGCAAGTATTGATGCTAATACCTCTAGTGATGCAAAAGGCGGTAATTTAATAATTAATGCTTCTGAATATATCAGATTAACAGGAACTTCTGCAATTTCTCCCACAAACTTTTTTAGTGGCTTGTTTGCTGACACTGAAGGTGTGGGAGATGGAGGTAATATAATAGTCACAACTCCGATATTGCAAATTCAAAATGGAGCCATAATAAATACAAGTACCTCTGGTTCCGGCAAGGGAGGTAATTTACTTATTAATGCTTCAAAGGAAGTGGAACTTAGTGGTGATTTATTTAATATTATATTTAGCCGCATTGCTTCTCAAGCGACTCGGACAGCAACAGGACAAGCTGGAGATTTAAGGATAAATACTTCTAATTTAAAAGTTCAGGACGGAGCGCAAATTTCAGTTGGTACTTTTGGTGCAGGAAAGGGTGGAAATTTAACTGTTAATGCAACAAAAGAAGTACAGCTAAATGGTATAATTGTTGATGGAAAAACCATTACTTGGAGTGGTTTATTTTCAGAAACGCAAGGAAGTGGAAATGCTGGAAATATAACTATTGAAACTCCTATATTACGAGTTCAGGATGGAGCGCGGATTGATGGAAGTACTCGTAGTGAAGGAAATGGTGGATTTTTAACTATTAATGCTTCTGAGTTAGTACAAATAACAGGTACTTCCTCTAAATCTCAACAGTCAAGTGCCTTATTAGCGCTCGCAAATGGTCTTTCCACAGGGAATGCAGGTAATTTGACAATTAGTACACCTATTTTGCTTATTCAGGATGGAGGAAATATAAACGCAAGTACCTTTGGTTCTGGAAAAGGTGGTAATTTGACTGTTAATGCTTCTGAATCCCTACTTATTGACGGTCAAGGTGATGCTGGTATACGTACAAATTCCATTGGTAAAGGAGATGCAGGCACCCTAACAATCAATGTGGGAGCATTAACTGTAAAAAATGGTGGGTATATTGAAACACTTACTAGTGACACAGGTAAGGGAGGTAATTTAAATGTAAATGCTTCCAAATTAGTCGAAATTACAGGTAGAAACAGCAGATTAATCACTGGAACCGTGGGTGAAGGAGATGCAGGTAATTTAAAGATTACTACCCCTATATTAATTGTCAGCGATGTAGCCCAAGTAAGTACAAGTACTGTTAGTTCAGGGAAAGCTGGAAATTTGACTGTCGATGCTTCTGAATTTATCAAACTTATTGGTTCAACGCCTGATGGGAAATTCTCCAGTGGTTTATTCGCTAGAGCAAATGAAAACTCAACAGGAGATGCAGGAGATTTAATGATTAAAACTCTTGTATTAATTATTCAGGATGGTGCAAGGGCGGAGACTGCCACTTTAGGTTCTGGCAAAGCAGGCAATCTAACAGTAGATGCTTCTAAAGAGGTGCAACTTATTGGTACAACTGCCCTTGGTATTAATGTTGGTGGTTTAGCAGCTTCAGCAAGAAAAGAAGGAACGGGAAATGCAGGCAATTTAACTGTAAATACTCCAATATTGTTAATCAAAGATGGGGCACAAATATCAACAGGTTCTTTTGGTGAGGGGAACGGAGCAACTTTAACTATTAATGCCTCTGAATCTGTGCAAGTTATTGGAAGCGGGAAAACTGGACCTCAACGACCTAGTGGTTTATTTTCCGTAGCAGAACAAAGTGGAAATGCAGGCAATTTAAACATAAATACTCCAATTTTACTTGTCAAAGACGGAGGGACTGTTTCAGCAGGTAGTCGTGGTTCTGGTCAAGGTAACACCTTAACTATCAATGCGTCAAAGGAAGTGCAAGTAATTAACTTCGGTGGTTTATTTACCCAAGCAGAAAATACTGGTGATGCAGGTGATTTAATAATCAATACTCCCGTATTATTAGTTAAAGATGGGGGTGTAGTATCAGCTTCTAGCTCTGGGAAAGGTCGTGCAGGTGACGTGGAAATTACAGCGGACAAGGTGGAATTACGCGGTGTACTCTCTGAAAACGGGCAAGCAAGTACTGTGAGGAGCTTAACAGTTGGGGAAAGTTCAACTGCTAAAGCTGGTGATATTACACTCAAAACTAGAATTTTAAACATCTTTGATAATGCGACTATTTCAACAATTAGTCTTAATCAAGGTCAAGCAGGTAACATCAATATTCGTGCTGACGAACGTCTAAATGCGATAGATGGGAGTATTTTCACAGCTTCCCAAGAATCTTCTGGAGGTGCTGTAAATATCACATCTGGAGATATTCTTTTGTT
Organism: Calothrix sp. PCC 7716; assembly: GCF_019977735.1. Taxonomy (GTDB): domain Bacteria; phylum Cyanobacteriota; class Cyanobacteriia; order Cyanobacteriales; family Nostocaceae; genus Dulcicalothrix. The sequence continues at coordinate 126,560 of NZ_AP025020.1, forward strand.
TGGTAATAGTGATATTTCTACCTTTGTTTCTAGCGGCGCCGGAGGTGGCGGAGACATAAAACTTACAGCAAACTCTATTCTTGCTTTTGGTGACAGCGACATTTTCGCTTTTGCCCAAGACGGTAAAGGTGGTAACATCACCTTTGATACACCAGCTTTCTTTGGACAAAATTACCGTCCTGCTCCCCCTGGTACTGACCCAATAACTTTAGACGGGAATAATCGAGTAGACATCAATGCCAGTGCAGCAGTATCTGGTGTAATTGTCCTACCAGATACAAGTTTTGTAAGAAATAACCTCGATGAACTTCCAGAAGACGCAATAAATACTAATGCACTGATTGCCAATAGTTGTATCGCGCGCAGAAATCAACAAAATGGTTCCTTCTTCGTCACAGGTTCTGGTGGTTTACCCGCGCGTCCCAATGATGCTCCACTTCCTTCTTATTCTACGGGAGATGTGCAACCAGTCCCCACACAAGAATCAACAAAATTATCTACACAAAAAAGACGCTGGCAAATAGGCGACCCTGTTCTTGAACCATCTGGAGTATACGAGCTACCAAATGGAAAACTTGCACTTGGTAAAGAATGTTGATTTATATAAAGGAGTTAGAAACTAAAGTGAAAACAACTGGCTGTGCTAATAATATTAAAAATTTAACTGTTTCATTTTTATTGGGTTGCGTAAGCGTAGCCTCACAAATTTTCTCATATTCATTTATAGCTCCTCAAAATCCAGCTTATGCTCAAAGCAATATAGTACCAGATAATACACTTGGTTCTGAAGCTTCTAGGGTAATACCTAACTTTAACAATACTCCCAACGAATTGATAACAGGTGGAGTGCAACGGGGACAAAATTTATTTCACAGCTTTCGAGAGTTTAATGTTGGTGAAAATCGAGGCGCCTATTTTCTTGTTTTCGACCCAAGCATTCAGAACATTTTGGCGCGAGTGACGGGAAGTAACCGTTCTGAGATTTTGGGTATATTAGGTACTATTCAAGCGTTAGATAATAACTTTGCTCCTTCAAACGCTAATCTGTTTATTATAAATCCTAATGGAATTATCTTTGGAGAAAATGCTAGATTAAATGTGGGTGGTTCCTTCGTGGCAACTACTGCAAACGAGGTACAATTTAATAATCTTGGTTCTTTTAGTACCTCTTCTGGTCAACCCTCTCAAGCTTTAACGGTTAATCCCTCAGCATTTTTATTCAATCAAATAGCTTCTCAGCCAATTAATTCAATAGAGAGCAGAGCCTTTTTATCAGTTCCAGAATCAAAAAGTTTATTATTGCTTGGTGGAAATATATCTTCAAAACCTACTGAAACAGGAGGAATATTACTTAGTGGAGGAAGATTACGAGCATCTGGGGGAAATATTGAATTGGGAGGTTTAGCGGGAGTCGGAAATGTTGGCTTAAATTTCACTGGTACTGGCTTAACTTTAAAATACCCAACTGATGTTCCTCAAATAGATGTAACATTGCGAGATTTGGCTGAAGTTGATGTTACCTCCGGAGGTGGTGGTATTATCGCAATAAATGCTAGTAACATTAATGTTTTTGATGGAAGCGATATTTGTGCAGGTATCGGAGCAACTGACACCTGTGGAAGCCAAGCTGTAAATTTCGGAGCAATAGGTAGACAAGCAGGTAATATAACGCTTAAAGCTATAGAAACAGTCAATATTTCTGGCAGTGGAAGCACAGTTGAAAATGATGTAAATCCAGGCGCCGCCGGTAATGCTGGAGACATAAATATTCAAGCTAAATCAGTTTTTTTAAGTGATGGAGGCTTCCTAAGAAATAACACATTTGGTCAGGGAAATGGCGGAAATATAGTAATTAGCGCACAAGATAGCGTTTCCTTCAATCAAGGGGGTATTCGTAGCCGGGTTCAGCAAGGTGGAGTGGGAAAAGGAGGAAATATTCGTATATTTACTGGTTCGCTAGAACTATTAAATGGCTCCCAATTAAGTTCCGCAACTTTTGGTCAGGGGAATGCAGGTAATATAGTAATCGAGGCGCCAAAAGGAATATTGATAGAAGGAAGAGTAGAAGATACAAGAAGTGCATTTAGCGGTGTTTTTAGTACAGCAGAAGATAATGCTGTGGGTTCAGGGGGAAATATTGATATCCAAACAAGCACCTTGCAAATGCAAAATCTCGCTGCAATATCAAGCGATACAGAAGTAACAGGCGATGCAGGAAATATCAATATTCGGGCACAAAATATTACTATAATTGGTGGAGGTGCCCCCTTTGCTAGTACGGGAATTGTAAGCCGTGTACTTTTTCGCGGTTTTGGTCTAGGTGGCAATATAGACATTGACACAGGGACTCTACAACTTTTAAATGGAGCAGAAATTTCTACTGGTGTCGTCGGTGTCGGAATTTCTGGAGATGTGAGAATTAAAGCGCAAGCAATCACTCTTGCAAAAACTAATTCCGATGAGATAATCGAGGAATTACAAGGTTCTCGAATTTCTTCTAACTTGGGAGTTTCCGGACGACTCATAGGTGAGAATGATACTGTTACCCGTTTCGGTGTTGGTAGAGCTGGAAATGTAGACATTAAAACTGAAACTCTTACATTACGGGATGAAGCCAGAATTAATGCATCAACATTAGGAGATGGAGATGCGGGGAACGTCAGCATAATTGCCAAGGATATTGACTTTGATGATAGCAGTTTATTGTTTAGTGCTAGTTTTGAATTCGGCAATGCTGGTGACATTAATATTGAAACAGGTTCTTTACGCTTAAGTAACGGTTCCCAATTACTCGCCTTTACCGAAGGGAGAGGAATAGCAGGCAATATTCGTATTACGGCAAAGGATACAGTTGAAATCCAAGGTTCTAATTTGGTAGGTGAACCTCTTCCCAGTGCCCTATTTACAGATAATGATACCGATTCTGATGGCGTTGGCGGTAACATCACCGTAACAGCACAACGTTTTCGTATTGCCGATGGTGCAATTGTAGATGCCCGTACCCGAAATCAAAATAAGGGAGGGGACGTTACCATCAATACTAATGTTTTTGAAGCTTTCAGGGGTGGACAAATAATTACAACTAGCCAAGGAAGTGGAAAATCAGGCACTATTTTCATTAACGCTGATCAAAGACTTCAGATTGATGGTATAAATCCTGATTATGCTAACCGTCGTGCCCAATTTGACAACCGTGTTGGTGCTGTTGATGCCGCTAGCGGCTTATTTGTACTCTCTCAAGCCAATGGCAGTGCTGGCGATATATTTGTGAATACTCCCAATATCCAACTTGATAACGGGGGTAAAATAAACGCTGAGTCCAATACCACAGATGGAGGGAATATAACTTTAAACGTTCAAAACCTGTTATTTTTGCGTCGTAATAGTTCTATTTCCGCGACTGCTGGTATCGCTCAAACTACAGGTAATGGTGGAAACATCAATATCAACTCAAAATTCATTATTGCCATTCCCAAAGAAAATAGTGATATTAAAGCCAATGCCTTTGAAGGTAACGGGGGCAGAGTTCAAATTAACACTCAAGGAATATTTGGAACAGAATTTCGTCCTCAAGAAACAAACGAAAGCGATATTACTGCTAGTTCAAGATTTGGTATTTCTGGCATTGTTAATATCAACTCTTTTGATGATAGTGCTATCCGAAACAACCTCAATGAACTTCCAGAAGATGCGATTAATACTAATGCACTGATTGCAAATAGTTGTATCGCGCGCAGAAATCAACAAAATGGTTCTTTCTTCGTTACAGGTTCTGGTGGTTTACCCGCGCGTCCTAGCGATGCTCCCCTCCCTTCCTATTCTACAGGAGATGTACAACCAGTTTCTACAGAAGAAACAACAAAATTATCTATACAAAAAAGACGCTGGCAAATAGGCGACCCTGTTATTGAACCATCTGGAGTATACGAGCTACCGAATGGGAAGCTTGCACTTGGTAAAGAATGTTGATTTATATAAAGGAGCTAGAAACTAAAGTGAAAACAAATGGCTGGGCGAATAATATTAAAAATTTAAATGTTTCATTTTTATTAAGCTGCGTAAGCGTAACCTCACAAATTTTATTATCTTCATTTATAGCTCCTCAACATTTAGCCTATGCTCAAAGTAATATAGTACCGGATAATACACTTGATTCAGAAGCTTCTGAGGTAATACCTAACTTTAATAATACTCCTAACGAATTGATTACAGGTGGAGCGCAACGGGGACAAAATTTATTTCACAGTTTTCAAGAATTTAACGTTAGTGAAAATCGAGGCGCCTATTTTCTTGTTTTCGACCCAAGCATTCAGAATATTTTGGCGAGGGTGACGGGAAGTAGTCGCTCAGAGATTTTGGGAACTTTAGGAACTCGTCAAGTAATTAATGGTAATTTTTTTCATTCCAATGCTAACCTATTTTTGATGAATCCCAATGGTATTATTTTTGGGGAAAATGCTAGTCTAGACCTTGGTGCCTCTTTTGTGGCAACAACCGCTAACGGGGTTCAGTTTGGAAATCAAGGAAATTTTAGTACAACAAATACCCAGGCACCAGAGGTGTTAACTATTAATCCATCGGCTTTATTGTTCAATCAAATTAATCAAAACACAGATATTCAAAACAATGCTAGTTTGTCAGTTAGTGAAGGTATGAGTTTGCTGCTGGTAGGTGGTAACGTCAACAGCAATGGTGGAAGATTATTTGCACCTGGTGGACGAGTTGAGTTGGGAGGTTTGACGGAAAAGGGAAATATTGAAATTCAAAAAGACGGTAATATTTTCAGTTTGAATTTCCCGAACCAAGTGCAGCGCGGTAATCTATCGCTGAATAATAGCGCTGAGGTAAATGTGGTTTCTGCTGGAGGAGGTAGTATTGCTTTTAATTCTAAAAATATAGATATTTTGGGAAGAAGTCAGATTTTTGCGGGAATTAATAATCCTTTGATAAATTCTGAGACTGTTGCAGGTAACATTAACCTCAATGCAACGGAAGCAATCAAAGTAGAACAAGACAGCTTTATAGGAAATTTAGTTGCTTCTGGTAAGGGAGGTGATATTAATATCAACGCAAACACCTTCTCTATATTTGGAAGCATTGTAACTGCCATAATATTTGGAGAAGGTAATGGAGGAAATTTAACAATAAATACCCAAGATTTGCTTATGCGTAATGGTGCAAGAGTTAGTGCAGACACATTCGGTATAGGTAATAGTGGAAATTTAAATGTTAATGCCTCCAATAGTGTCAAAGTAATTGGTGTAACAGGTAATGACATTCGTAGTACTTTAGCAACTCAGGCAGTTCAAGGGTCAGATGGAAATGCAGGAGCTTTAACAATTAATACTAAAGACTTGCTTGTGCAAGATGGAGGGCAAATAAGTGCTGGTACATTTGCTGCGGGGAATGGAGGTCAATTAATTATAAACGCTACTAATAGTGTGCATGTGCTTGGTTCATCTGGCTTATTTGCTGCTGCTGAAAGAAATTCAACAGGTAACTCAGGAGATTTAACAATTACAACTAAAGAATTATTATTAAGTGATAATGCACGAGTTAGTGTAGCTATGCGTGGTGTTGGGAAAGCAGGAAATTTAACTATTAATGCTCAAAACATATTATTAAATAATGGGTCGCAGGTTTCTGCTGGACTTTTTGGGTCTGGAAGGGGAGGAAACTTAATTGTAAATGCTGAGGAAGTACAATTAATTGGTCGCTCTGATGATGCTCGTTTTAGTAGTGGGTTATTTGTTAGTACTGACTTTGATTCAGTTGGCGATGCAGGAGACTTGACAATCAACACCCACAATTTACTTGTGCGGGATGGAGCATTGATTGGGGCTGACACATTTGGTAGAGGTAACGGAGGTAATTTAACTGTAAATGCCTCCGGCAAAATTGAACTAATTGGTACATCTATTGATGGTCGTTTTGGTAGCGGCTTATTTGCTCAACAGAACAGAAGGGATGGAATTGGAAATGCAGGTGTGTTGAAGGTTAACACCCAAAATTTAATAGTTCGAGATGGCGCGCAGGTAAGCACTGCTACATTTGGTGCTGGTAGAGGAGGTAATTTAACTATTAATGTTTCAGGAAAAGTCGAATTGATTGGTAGGAGGGCAGACAATAGTTCCCCCAGTGGCTTAATTTCTGCTGCTGCACAAGGTTCTACTGGTGATGCAGGTGATTTGACAATTAACGCCGAAGATTTACTTATACGTGATGGAGCAGAGGTAATTACAGCAACAGTTGGCGCAGGTAAAGGAGGAAATTTAACAATTAATACCTCGGGTAAAGTCGAGGTTATTGGTCAGTCTGCTGATAATCTTTATAGCTCTGCTTTGCGTACTTCTGTTGGTTCAGGTGCAAAAGGAAATGCAGGAAACTTGATAATTAACACTAACGAATTATTTGTGCGGAACGGTTCACAAATAAGTGTTGGGGTTTTTGGGGCGGGGAAAGGGGGAAATTTGATTGTAAATGCAAGACATAAGGTAGAAATTACAGAAGAATCTATTAATAGAGTTTTTGATACTGGATTATTTGGTCAAACAGAGCCAGGTACTACCGGAGATGCTGGCGATTTGACAATTAACACCCCTGAGTTACTTGTAGAAAATGGTGCTGGTATATCCGTACAAAGCTTTGGAACAGGCAATGCAGGTATTTTAACTATTAATGCAGGCTCTATACGCCTAAATAATAATGCTCTTATCACTGCCAACACCCAAAGTGTTAATAATAATCCAAACCGAGAACAAGCAACAATCAACCTCAACACAGAAAATTTACTTCTCCGTCGCAACAGCAACATCACCACCAATGCTCAAGGTGAAAATGTCATTGGTGGCAACATTAACATCAATACAAAATCTTTAATTGCCTTAGAAAACAGCGACATCAGTGCTAATTCTACTGACTTTCGCGGTGGGCGCGTTTCTATAACTGCGCGAACTATCTTTGGAACCCAAGCCCGCAACACCCGAACTTCAGAAAGTGACATCACAGCAACGGGTGCAACACCTGAACTTGTTGGTACAACTGAAATTAACTCTCCCGATAACAGCTCAATCCGAAACAACCTTGATGAACTTCCAGAAGACGCAATAAATACTAATGCACTGATTGCTAATAGTTGTATCGCACGTAGAAATCAACAAAACGGTTCCTTCTTCGTCACAGGTTCCGGTGGTTTACCCGCGCGTCCAAGCGATGCTCCTCTTCCTTCCTATTCCACGGGAGATGTGCAACCAGTCCCTACAGAAGAATCAACAAAATTATCTACACAAAAACGACACTGGCAAATTGGCGACCCTGTTATTGAACCATCTGGAGTATATGAGCTACCGAATGGAAAACTTGTACTTGGTAAAGAATGTTGATTTATATAAAGGAGTTAGAAACTAAAGTGAAAACAAATAGTTGGGTTAGTAATATTAGAAATTTAAATGTTTCATTTTTATTGGGTTCTGTAAGCGCGCTTACACAGATTTTGCTTTTCTCATTTATCACTTCCCAACGCCCAGCTTTTGCTCAAAGCAATATAGTACCGGATAACACACTCGGTTCTGAAGCTTCTAGAGTAATACCTAACTTCGGCGCCACTCCCAACGAATTAATTACAGGTGGAGCGCAACGAGGGCAAAATTTGTTTCACAGTTTCCAAGATTTTAACGTTAGTACAGGACGAGGCGCCTACTTTATTATTCCCAACGCCAGTATTGCGAACGTTTTAACGCGGGTGACTGGGAGTAATAGGTCTGAAATTTTGGGTACATTGGGCACTCTTCAGTTATTTAATGGTAGCTTGATTCCTTCTGGCGCCAACCTGTTTATTATAAATCCTAATGGTATTATTTTTGGTGAAAATTCAAGATTAGATGTTGGTGGTTCGTTTCTTGCAACAACTGCAAACGAAGTTCAATTTGGCGATAGCGGTTCTTTTACTGCTTCTGGTGGTCAACCTTCTCAAGTTCTAACGATTAATCCTTCAGCTTTTCTGTTTAATCAAATTAACGCAGCACCTATTGTTAACCAGTCTAGAAGCGCTAACAATACTAATCCCTCTGCCATTAGTGGATTACAAGTAGCGAATAATCGAAGCTTACTGTTTTTGGGTGGTAATATAGATATTTCTGGAGGAATTTTAAATGCTCCGGAAGGAAAAATTGAATTAGGAGGTTTAGCTATTCCAGGAATAGTGCAACTCAATATAGATGGAAATAATCTCGATTTAATATTTTCTATAGATACAGCAAAAGCTAATATTGTACTTTCAAATAGAGCTTCTTTAAATACTTCTGGGCTTAGTGCTGGTCGAGTTGAAATACAAGGTAATAATGTTAGCCTTTCAGAAAATAGTCGTATTTCCTCAGTAACTATAGGTAATCAAAATGGTAAAGGAATAAATATCCAAGCTTCACAATTGAATTTATCAGATTTTTCTAACATAAATACAACAACAGTTGGTTTGGGAAATAGTGGTGATATTTTAATTGATACCGAGAATTTGAGTCTTCTGAATGTTTCTAGCATTAATACTCTCAGCTTTGCTGCTGCAGGAAATGCAGGTAATATTAGCTTAAAAGCCAGTAACTTTATAAATTTAGACAACGTAAGCTCATTAGGAACCTTATCTCTCGGTAGAGGCAGTGCAGTTGCAGGTTCTGGTGGAAACATAAGAATTGAAACTAAAACACTAAATGTTCAAAACGAATCATCCATAGCTGCTACAACTTTTTTAGGACAAGGTAATGCTGGTAGTGTAAATTTAAAAGCAACCGAGACTGTTAATTTGAATAATAGTTCGATAGTCACATTATCATTTGGAGCAGGAGCAGGAGGTAATATTACGATAGAAACTGAAAACTTGAATCTCCGAGAAGGAACTAATATTGCTACGAGTACTGTTAATCCTAGAACAGTGAATTTAAATTTATTTAGTACTACGATAAATCTCCTTAGTAATGGTCAACCTGCATTACAAGAAGCTTTAACTGTCTTTATTGAAAATTTACTTAACACAATTGAGCCAGGAAATACAAGTAGTTTTGAACAAGCCAAACCAGGTAATGTAGATATTTCTACTTCCAAATCGATAGTATTAAGTGGAGTATCACCTAATAAAAAAAGTAATATTATATCTACCGTAACTTTAGGTTCAGCTTCTGGTGGAAATATTACTTTGAGAACAGGAGAATTTATAGCTACTGATGAGTCAATAATTACATCTTCAACTACAGATAAAGGTCAGGGAGGGAATATAGCTTTAACAGCTAGCGACTCTATAAAACTTATTGGTAGAAGTCGCTTATCTACATCAACTTCGGGAACTGGCGCCGCTGGAAACCTCAAAATATTTGATACTAAAAACTTAACTATCCAAGATGGAGCGCAAATAGCAGCTTCTACCATTGGGAAAGGTGCTGGAGGAAACATTGATATTACTGCCGATACAGTGGAAATAAAAGGTCTCTCTGCTGAAGGCTTTAGAAGTGGTATACAAAGTACAACTTTAAATGAAACCTCAAATGCAAATGCGGGTGAAGTCAAATTAACAACCCGACTTTTGAATATAAATGGCGGTGGAAGAATATCTACTCGAAGTATTAATCAAGGTCAGGCTGGCAAAATTACTATCCTAGTTGATGAAAGCTTAAATGCATTAGATGGTGGTATCTCTACTTCTTCAAACCAATCATCAGGAGGAGATATTAATATTGATGCCAGAGATATTCGACTCTTTGGTGACACTGATATTTCAACCTTTGTTTCTACCGGCGCCGGTGGTGGTGGGGACATAAAACTGACAGCAAAATCTATTATTGCCTTTGGTGACAGCGACATCTTCGCCTTCGCTCAAGATGGACAAGGTGGTAACATCACCTTTGCTACACCAGCCTTCTTTGGACAAAATTATCGTCCTGCAACCCCTGGTACTAACCCAGCAAGTTTAAACAGAAATAACAGAGTAGATATAAACGCAAGCGCTGCGGTATCTGGTGTAATTATCCTACCTGACACAAGTTTTGTAACAAACAACCTTGATGAACTTCCAGAAGACGCAATAAATACTAATGCACTAATTGCTAATAGTTGTATCGCGCGCAGAAATCAACAAAATGGTTCATTCTTCGTTACAGGTTCTGGTGGTTTACCCGCGCGTCCTAATGATGCTCCACTTCCTTCTTATTCTACAGGAGATGTACAACCAGTTCCCATACAAGAATTAACAAAATTACCCACACAAAAACGACGTTGGCAAATTGGCGATGCAATCAACGAACCATCTGGAGTATATAAACTACCAAATGGAAAGCTTGTACTTGGCAAACAATGTTAATTAATATTAATTTTATATAAAGGAGATACAATCGCAGTGCAACACTTTTTTAAAAATATACTAATTCAAAACATACTAATTCAAAAAATCATAATTTCGGTATTTGCAATTGTCACTTTTAATCCAATCTCGCTTACTGTAATAGCTCAGTCAACTCCCCCTGCTGGTGTTAATATTCCTCCCAATACTCCCGAACGAGTTGAACCTATTCCCAAAAACCCCGAACCTCCACGGCAAGATACTCCTTCTCCTATTCCCAGTTCTCCATTACAAACTCCTTCCAATCAACAACCCCCTCAGCAGCAACCTTCTCCCACAACTCGAAAGTTTCCTATCAAGGAAATCAAAGTGCAAGGTAATACTGTACTACAAACAGAAATTAATGAAATAATAAAAAAATATAAACAAGAATATGAAGGTGAATATACTTTTGAAAACTTGATTGAACTGCGTACTGAAATTACCGAGCTTTATATTAAAAATGATTACGTAAATTCAGGCGCCTTCATTTCTCCCGATAATGAGGACAATTTCGCAAATGGTATCATTGTAATTCAGGTAGTAGAAGGAAGACTGGAAGGTATACAAATAGATGGATTAAAGCGTTTACAAGAAGGGTATATACGAAGTCGTTTAGAAATAGCCACCAAACCACCATTAAACAGAAAGCGTCTTGAACAAGCATTACAATTATTACAAATTGACCCCTTACTAGAACAAGTTAATGCCGAATTAACCGCAGGCAAGGCGCCTGGTTTAAATATTTTAGTAGTACGCTTAAAAGAAGCACCCGCTTTTAATGCTGGTATAATCATCGCTAACAGTCAATCTCCTAGCGTCGGCTCAATTCAAGGTAGTATTTATGGCAGCTACAATAACCCTTTAGGCATAGGAGATAAATTTACTGCTGAATATGGTTTAACAGAAGGATTAAATTTATATAGCCTAGGGTATAGCGTTCCTGTAAATGCTCGTAACGGCGCCCTTAACTTTCGCTATAGCAACAATAACAGTAAAATAATTGAATCTAATTTTGAAGAATTAGGAATTCGTAGCGACTCTGAGAGTTTTTCGATTGCTTTTCGTCAACCCATCATTCAAAAAGTAGAAAGCGAATTAGGCGTAGGTATTGGTTTTGATGTACGTCGTAGTCAAACCTACTTACTCGATAATATCCCCTTTTCCTTCTCCGAGGGACCAGAAGATGGTAAATCAAGAGTTGCCGTCATTCGATTAACTCAAGATTGGGTAAAAAGAGATGCCACCAGCGTTTTAGCAGCACGCTCACAATTTAGTTTAGGTATTGATGCTTTTGACGCTACCATCAACGACTCAGGAACCGATGGACGCTTCTTTTCATGGTTAGGACAATTTCAGTGGGTACAGCAATTATCTCCTCGGACATTAATGCTCGCGCGTCTCAATACTCAACTAACCCCAAATTCCTTACTATCATTAGAAAAACTCAGTCTCGGTGGTGTAGATACAGTTAGAGGATATCGCCAAAACCAACTAGTATCCGATAATGGTATCTTAGCCTCGGTAGAATTTCGTCTTCCTCTCAGCGATAGACTGAGAACACTTCAACTGACACCTTTTTTTGAAATCGGTAGTGGCTGGAACAATAGTACTGACAATCCTGACCCTGGTATAATCGCTAGCATTGGTACAGGTTTACGGTGGCAAGTGGCGCCGGATTTAAATTTAAGTTTAGATTACGGATTTCCTTTAATTGGGGTAAAAGATAGGGGTAACACGTTGCAAGATAACGGGTTTTATTTCTCTTTAAATTACCAACCATTTCGATAAAAATATCATCTTAGGGGCAAACGTAGCACATAAATTAATGCAACACCTGTAATTCCCCCATATGTGATTCCCATTATCACCCCAGTCATAACTAAATTAAAAAAAGTTCCTGTACCCAAACTCATAAAACCCAACCATACACCCACAGCAGAAGCAAAAGCGTTAGCATTAATCCACCAAGCTATTTGCTGGATACTTGCTTGCAGATATTTTATCATTGCCAAACCCTGAGCAAAACCCATCAAAACCCCCATACTAATTCCCAGCCAAAATAATTTTAGAAAGATGAATAAAGTCCCTACCCCTTCAGTATTCAAAACAACCTCTAAAACAATCACCGTACTTAGCAGCAATAACAATATCCATCCTAAAAATGCTGCAATTGTTGTTCCAACTAACCAAAATATGAAATTACGAATATACCGACGCAAAACCCAATACCGTGCAACTCCTAATATAACCCCTCTAATTAATCCAAGTAAAACCAAAATATTATTTGAATTACCATCCTCAACAAATTTAATAGAATGAATGACAATTGAAATTATCGTAAAACTAAGAATCTCTGCCACTACATTAACAACTATCCATCTTTCCCATAAAATGAATGCATATCTACGAACATTTCGAGGTGTAGGTCTCATACCTTGCATCATAACCTCCCTCACAAAACTAATTAATTCTGGTGGGTTGGTTAGCAACGGATGTAACGGATGACTTATTCGTATAACACAAAGTTTGGTTAATTAAAATGCGATTACCGTTACATCCGTTTATCATCCGTTGCCAAACTATCCACACTCCCAACAAAATCACATCACCAGTTACTTCACAACAAATGTGGCGCCATCGCTAAGTTGAGAATTACCGTTACTGAAATTTGCAGTTACCCACCATTCAGCGCTGGCTCGTGCAAAACGCACCCCAGGACTGACTGTACAAACACTATTGCTACTACAATTAGCTTGTGTAGGGGTAAAATCGCGATTAATTTTACCTGGTATATTAGGGTTGCTATACTCGTTAACCCAAAGTTTGTAACTGGTAGCTCCTGGTATTGCTTGCCAAGAAAAACTTGGCGTATTTGTTGTAATATCACCTTTCGGCGAGATAAGTACTGGTTTTATCACACTTACAACCTCCTTAAAAGCTTGACCAGAAGGTTTAAGTTGACCGTTGATGTTAAAAAGTCCAAACCTACCCTCACGGTCATCTTTTGCATATCGGTCAACAAGTTGATACCAACAAGCAACCGGAACAAAATTCCAAGTATTAATTAAGGCGATAGAAGAGCGCAGATGGTCAGCTTGGTCGTTTGGAAATTTAGAGCCATTCCATCCAGTTGTGCTACTGAAACCAAATTCGGTAAACCAAATCGGTTTGTCATCGCTTTTGGCTAACATAGCTTGTCTAACTCGCTCAACCCCAATTTTGAAGCACCACAGTTTTGAAGATTCAACTCCTACTGGACATTCATTCGGTCCATAACTCCTGCCACTAGAATCACCAGGGTAAACACCAGTGTAAGGATGCATTGACAGCGCATCAAAGTAACCCTTAATGCCAGCCTTATACATTTCGTTGACATAATCAACATCTCCAGCAGCAATGGCGCCTGCTAATACTGTAGCTTTGGGGTCAACACTTTTAATTTTAGTGTAAGATGCTTTTACTAAATTTGTGTATTGCGAGGCGCCTTGAAGATTAATAAACAAATTGTTCAAGTCGTTAATTGCCAAGGGGCGAGAGCCAAGCGGTTTCCAATTACCTGTAAGATTAGGCTCATTCCAAATTTCCCAAGCATAAACCCGACCACGATAACGCTGTACAAGTTTAGCAATAGCGTTTGCATAGTTATTGTAATTCGTCGGTGGATATAGCAAGTAATCGGTGTAACTTGAGTCATTGCATCTTTTATTTGATGCAGATGAAGCCCAACATGGTGTCTGTCCTAATTCAATAATCACCTTAATTCCTGCATTTTCGGCAGCAGACACATCCGCATCTAGTTCATCCCAGAACCATTGCGGAGTTATTCCTGCTTGTTGCGGTTCCATTAAATGCCAAGTTACTGGTAAACGAACAACTTTCGCTCCTACTTGCTGCACTTGACTAATTCGCTCTGGCAAATTACGTCCTACCTGTCTGGCAATATTAAACTCATGTACTCCATATAGCTTACTACTACTTTGCTGTGCTATAATCGGTTTAATGAATGTGATTAGAGAAAAAAAGAATATCAATTGCAAAACAATAACCAGCATGAAAATTGATATGAATTTTTGCATGAGCAATCTCCTTATTTTTTTTTAACTTCATATTCTTACTTCTCCACACTTCCCAAATTTAGGCGCCTAAAAATATACCCAAACTCTGACCAGAAGCTAGCCTAAAAGTACCAGCGGGTAAAGCTGCGGAAAACGTGCTGCGAACATCTGCAACCAAATCGAAACCAGACCCCCTCGCAACAAACAAATCAAACCCAGCAGCATCTGGTCTAGCAAAATAAGTTTCACCAATTCCCAACCGAATTACATCTCCCCTAGATAAATCCGAGATTTGAGCATAATCACCATTACCAAAACCATAGTAAGACCCACTGCTGTCGCCTAGAACAAATGCATCATTATTATCTCCACCAACCAAAACATCAAACTCACCCTTACCGCGCGAAAATTGATTAGTCCCCAACAAAACATCATTACCAGCATCACCAACCACCAAATCATTGCCAGCAGAACCAATCAATAAATCATTCCCACCACCACCAAAAAGAGAATCATTACCAGCAAAACCATCAATTGTATTATTAAAATTATTGCCTACAACCCTATCACTATTACCAGTAGCCAAAACGTTAGTAAAATTTACCACTTGAAAATTCAACGAACCAATTCCTGGAACATTGTTAACAGTCAATCTATTTTGACTTAAATCAACATTTAAAGAAGCTCCTTCCGCACCAATCGAAGCATTGATTGTATTTCCTAGAACATTAGGAGCAATAATTCTTTCAACATTCAATAATTGGTCGGTTCCGAAACTACTTTTACCAATACCACCACGAGGTAAAAGTGAAATAGCTTGCCCAAAATTACTATAATCAACAGTATCAAAACCGCTACCACCATTAATTAAATCACTTCCAGCAGAAGAAACAAAAGTATCATTACCTACAGAACCAAACAATTTGTCATTATTTCTAGAACCAAAAATCGTCATTATTTTTTCTCCAATTTAATTACTTTTCAAAACAAACATCTTGTGTTGAATACAACTTACACAACCGACAAATACAACGTAGGGTGCGTGAAAGCTATTACAATCTTCAATAAAACGAAATATTAAAATGCTTTCACGCACCTAAACCTATAAACCATCACTTAATAACTTCTAAATCCACATGAGAACATCTTTCCATTTGGTCACAAGTAAAAAAGACTGGCCCATCAGGAGTAATAGAAAACAAAAAATTATCAGGAGAATAGTCTTTAGCAGCTCTAGAAGTTCTATCATATACAGGATTAGAACCTATCAAAAATAAACCTTGAGGTATTGACTTTAGTGATATGTTTTGTCTCACAACTTCAGTCTTACTAGTATTAGGGTTATAATATCTAGTTCTCATCACCCCACTATAGCCACTCATGACTAAAGTACTTTCATAAACAATCCCATCAACACTGTAGGTTAACTTATACGTGCCATATATTGGAGAATTAGCATCAGTAATCTTAGAATTAGTTTGAGCAATCGTATAAGATGAAGATGGTTTCTCCGAATAATTTCTTGCACTTACTGACTCAATACCAAATAATCCAATTACACCAATTAGTAAAGCTCCGGTCGAAACACTTTTTTTGAAGTTCATATTCTCAATTCCCCAATTAATAAAATTCTACAAATCGTCAAAGATAAACAAAAGCGAAGCGAATTGAAACATAATGTCTCAACTTTGGGTTTTAGATTTTAGAATCAAAAGCAATTTCAACATCTAAAACCCAAAATTGACATCGCCATTAAAACCTATAACCAACACCAACTTTCCAAAGTGTTCCACCCCCATTAGTGAAATAAGTTCCATCACCATAGAGGACAACATTTTGACTAATAGCTCCCTCGGCACCTGCTTGTACCACAGCACCAGTACCCAAAGAAACCGAAGAATTACCATCACTTATCGAAACTGCCGAAGCACCAACACCTGCATAAATATTTGCATTTTTACCAATACCAAAATCATAAGTAACAGTAGGTACAAGCAAAGTTGCACATACACCACTATCACAAGCACCCGTAACAGTAGTTCGTATCGAAACAGGATTTAAATCAATACGTCCTGTTGCAGATGCTGCGGCGCCACTTCCATCAGCACTAACACCAACACCTACATAACTTCCGCGCATACCTTCATTAGCGCTAGCAGACTCAGTATTTAGCAAAACTGGTACAGATGTAGCAGCACAAACAGCAGCCATCGTCACCACAGACTTCAAAAAGCGTTGCATAATAACCTCTATTCAACTAAATTCTTAATTTTTTTCAGATGAGTGTAAATAGCAACTCAAACACATGTGTAATTACTTTTCAGCTTTAGAACTTGATGTTTGAGCCGTCAGTGTTTTTACCGACACTTTGAGAATAAAACAGCAAGCAAGTAGATAAAAGAACCAAAGCGACCACTTTACTGGCATGAAGAGTTACCAGTAAATGGCACAAAACTGTAATAGACCCATCCGAAAATAAAATTTGCAGTTTCTCCCAACCCAAGCAAATACTGCAAGGGATAGGCGCCTGTAGGTTAAGTTTTCATAAGCGATAACTACGAAGGGCATCCCTCAACCCAACCTGCGTATTTTTATATTTTTAGCTACCCCTTGCAGTATTATGTCAGTTCCTTATTTAAGGTGCCGACAAAAAGTATAATTTCTATCGCCTGTAATAGTTTATATTTCTTCCAATAAAAATAGTACCCCGCAGTGTACCAAGCAAATTACGTAATCCTATGTCGGCGCCGTGATGAATTAGTTAGATAAAATTCACACAGAAAAAATACTATGACATCGTTCAACCCAGCCGCTCAACTTCAAAAGCCTACTCTCAAAGAAGGTTCCAAGGGTGAGGCAGTTAAAGAATTACAAAGACTTTTACTAAAATATAACGTGTATATCGGTACTCCAGATGCCTGCTCTCCCGTAGGAGAAGAAGTGGTTGACGGTAACTTCGGCGCCAGAACTACAGCCGCAGTCAAAACGTTTCAAGCGCGGATGTTCTTATTACAAGACGGTATCGTTGGTGATAGAACTTGGCGTTCATTGTTCAAAGGCGCCCCCGTTGATATGCCCACTCTCAAAAAAGGCAGCAAAGGAGATTTGGTTAAGCGCATTCAAGAAAGATTAACAGTTGCAGGTTATGAAGTTGGTAGAATTGATAGCGATTTTGGCAACAGTCTGGAAAAAGCTGTAAAACAGTTACAGAAAAACACTGGCTTGCCTATTGATGGTGTAATTGGCGACCGCACTTGGTTCGAGTTAAGCAAGCTGAATACAAACTTCTGCTAAAATTTTTACTTGTATTATAATGTAGTATAATTATTAGGGTGCATTTGTCGTTACAGGCGCACCCTAATTGATCTTTTGCAGGCGCCCGTAGATGAGTAAACCGAAAAAGCAAAGGCAAAGCAACTTCATTGATTTTAACTCATTTTGTACTTGTGCAAACATTATGACAACTGATTTAAATGATTGAATGTGGCGCGACAATACAGAACAGTTTCTCTCAAAGTATTGGAAACCACGTGCTAATTTTGTTTTTAAAAAGTGCTAGGTAAGATATGGCGCCAAAAGAAGGAATCGGGAGTTGGTATTTGTCACCAAAAGCGATAACGAATGCAGCAGCCAACAAGTTAAGAAGCAATCTGAATGTTTTTTAACAAACTTTGCTCTCGACGTATCTTAAGTAATTCTTGCTTATAGAAATCATCTAAAGCCGCAACAAATTTTCCATCAACAAGTTTAATTCCTAGTGCATCAAGCGCACTGAGAAAGTTCAAAAAACTAGCATTATGATAGCTTTTATCCTCAAATGCTTTGATTTCATCAAGTGTGTGGTCGCTTAAAGCTGCTAGTTCTTCTTGGGTGATTTTAAATGCTATTCTGGCTTTAATTAATAAGTCAGGTAAGTAATTAAGATTTTCTATTTCTAAGACAATTGCTTTATCTGGGTCGTGGGCAACTAATGCTTCATATTCTTCTATTTCTGCAACCAATTTGAGCCGCAGTGCATCGTTAGAATCTTGTATTAACTGCCAACTATCAGGGTCTTTTAATCTTTTTTCATCATTGGCTCTTAACTTCCGGTTAGCCTCGGCAAATTTGTAAGCCCATTCTTTGGAATATGTGAGTTGAGAATCATCTTTTATCATGGCGACCACTCCAATAAATTAATTGCTATAATACCTTTACGGTTTTGTTTTCTATCGCGCTGAAAAAACTCTATTGATATTGTATCATCTACGGGTTGATCGGATGGGTATATTTCGCCTCTATACTTAACTTTTTGTGCAGCGCTCTCAGAGAACCTTAATATTAGTGGTGCATTTTCTTTCAAGTATTCCATATCTACATCATCAGTATCCCAACAAGCATCAAAATCATTGGGCGATGGTTCGCTTGTTACGAAGGAACCATTGATGTAAAAAATGCGACACCCAGCATTCTTTAAATCTGCCATTATTAATTCCATATTTTGAATCATTGTATTGCGTTTGCGCGTATAGCCAAACCGTTCTTTAAACTCATCCCAATAGCAAAAATGCACGCCAGGTGGTAAATTTCCATTCGGTTCAAAATTCGGAATCATTAGTTAATTAAAGCACCCAGGAACTGATACAAAAAGTATACCATCAACTAATAATTATTGAGTCAAAAATATTTTCTTAATAATGTTGTCGCCCCTTCAGTCCCTATAAGCATAGGAGAATGCGGGTACAATACATTAGTTATCATCTTCCGCCTCTACATTATCTGATTCTTCCATATCCCTAGCACTAACAGCATACTCCGATGCCAGCGTAGCAAACCGGAAAGGTAAAGGCAAAGAAACCTCATTTGCAAAATAAGGCCAACGGTCTCTAAGATTATGCACAAAAGAAGCTAACTTCTCATCATCTATACCCGGACAATAAACAACAGCAATTTCCAGCGCTCTAGGATTACCATGTTGTAAAGCACCATTATCCAAGCGAGATTGTTTTTTCTGCAAAGTACTAGTACCTTGTTCAGTATTTAAAAGTTTCCTAATACTCAAATAAAGCACGGCGCCATTATCACAAACATTCTCCCAAGCATACAAACCACTAGTTCTACTACCAAAAGAATTCTTAACAATACTCACAGGGACTTCATAACTACTACCAAAAGTACGCAACCGCACCAACCATAAACGATTATACTCATCCGACGCCATATCTCGTTTAAGTTCATCAGGTAATTTATGAAATTGCAACTGAGGATTCTTTAACCATTTTAAAACACCGCGCGCATTTTGAGCCTCTACCATAAATAATACACGTGGTAACTTATCCCCCTTAATAGGAGTACCCAAACATTCGCGCAAGCGTTCGGCAACAAATTTATTAATTAATGGCGCATCTTTAGATTCTTCTTCATCCTCACCAGCTTGATAATCTAAAAAATCAGGATTCCATTTTACAGTCAGCAAAGACGAAAGTGCTTCTGGATAAGATAACCAATCTTTAGTATAAGGAGTAGTAGCTTCGACTTTACCCGTCACAGGATTAACTCGCACTATTAAAACCACAGTCGAAGGTAAATTATTAGCAGTTGTTTTTCGAGTACGACGCAAAACATAAAAGCAAGTCAACCAAGTATTTTCATCAACACCATCTCTATCCAAATCAATTAACGGAACAGGTAAAACTCCAAACTGCCGTAACAAATCAGATACAGCTTTTTGAACACGATTATCAGCATCTCTTGTTACATACGAAGAACCATCTTTTTTAGACTTAGTTAAAGCGTGAATATGCTGATTAATATATCCAGCTTTCATGGCGCCTATACGCAGCGCAAGTTTAGGGTCTAACTCCGAAATAAAAGGTTTAGGCTTAATCTCAATAATGGCGCCACTCAAACATTTCGCTTTAGGCAAAGACGAAATTATCTCCTGAACACGTCTTTCCACACAAAAAATACGTTTTTGCTGACGATTATTACCTTCAACAGTAGGGTCATCAAAATCAAAGAGCTTAGTAAGTTCACCAACATGCTTACTTATAATAAGTATATCACCACAAATACCTTTATAAATAGTTTTAGATTCAAATTCCGACCCTTCTAAAACAACACCCTTCTTCAGCAACAACACCCGACAAATTTCAACTATCAACTCATCACGACAACCTTCAGTCTCCCACAAAATTAATATAGTACATAAATCTTCCTCCCCTCTCCCTGAAGACTCTTCAGGCGAGAAATTCATAAAAGTAGCAGGCGCCGCTATTTCCGGTCGCAGTATAGGAGCAGATGTCCTCTCCCAAAATTGAGCTATTTGACCCGACTTCTTGTTAGGAAAAGACACCTTAACAGCTTCACCAACTCGACGCAGCGGAAAATTATCCTGCTCAATCCGGGTTAAAATAGCACTATCTAAACTCGCCAAATCAAGCGGACTAACACCTGCAAGGCAAAGTAAACTGCTACGATGTCGATTATCATAAGCAATAGCAGCTTGTATATTACATGGTTCTTCACCTACTCCCGACCAATTATAAATAGGAGTACTAGCTAATATATTTGGTTCCGGCAAAATAGAATCATTAATTCTCAGCAACTCATTAATAGCGTTAGACCATCTTGCTTCTCTACCATCTTCCGTATTAACTTGTTTAATAGATAAAGGCATAAAACAAAACGGAAAACTCTTACCATCCAACCAGCGTCTATCATCACCAACATAAACAGTGGCGCCACGGTATGGTATATTCAAAGGCTCAGTCATCCAGCGTCGAACCGAAAGTTGATGGTAAATAATAGGTTCATGGCGCCAGGGAACAGTTTGCAGTTTAAAATGAATCACAAACGAAACATACACAGTACCAACTGTTTTTTGATACTTAATCATCTGAACAGGATGTGGAGGCCAAGACATAAGCTCGGCGCCTTTATTTAAATTCACAACCCGGTAAAATCTTAACTGGTACTGATTATCAACACCAAAATTAACTACTGGATTTTTCAAAAACTCAGCAGCCAAAAAATCAGGAATAGCTTGAAAACGAATATCAACATTATCTAAAGGTAAAATAACAGGTTTATCTTCCCATTGCCAAATACTATCATCAAGATTATCAAGAATAGACTCCAACTCATCACCCAAACAACCAAACTCTTCTCGTAACCAATCTTTAATAAAACTTGGTAAATCAAACAAATCAGCACGAGAATTAGCTAGCAACCAACTCACACAAGGACGTTGCCAACCATTACGTTCAGCCTTAATAATATTAGGAAAGCAAACAGAAATAATCCGGTCGAGCGAGTAAACAGGAACCGATGGATAACCTCTACCAAGTAGCCTAACACGTTTTTGCGTCAAAGACTTAGCAACTTGTTGCCAAGACACAGGAACAACAAGCGAAAAAAGTTCATATTTTGTATCAGAAGTAAATTCCCAAGCACCAGTCAGAATAGTTTTAGTTGCCATAATAAAATCCGTTATCTTTCATTTTGCTAAGTGCATTAAAAAAGGCGCCATACAAAGACCTAGCAATACTCCCCTCCCAAGGACTCTTACCCGATGCCTCAATAGCAACCTCAAGCTCCTTAATAATGCCAACCAAAAGCGAAGTAACCTCACTATCAACCTCACCCTTAGCAGACAAAGGAGCAAACTTAGCATCCAGAAAATGAACAATACAAGGAACACCACCTCTAACCAGGCGCCCAATAATTTGCCAAATACTAACCAACTGACTCCAGCAAAGTACAGAACGTTCATCAGGAGTTAATTGTTTAAAAGACATAGCACGACAATTTAAATCAAGCATCTTTAACACAGCATTGTGGTAAAACTCTTGTTCAACACTTGTTAAATTCATATCGCTAAAACTAACCGAAGCAAAGTTTTGTAAAGCCCAATCATTAAGTTGTCGTACAGTAGTTTGCCAGTCATCAGGAACAGGCATAGGTCTACTGAGAAATATAGCGGCGCCAAACGCAGCAATTTTATCCTCATTAAGGATATTATGACCTCGTTCCAACGCCATCAAAGGCGCCACAACAATTTGGATAGGAAGTTTTGCAACATTTCTAGCTTCACTGCGACGTATACCATCTAAACCAGATGGAGCATTATCACGACGTAAAGTAACGATACCTTCAATATTTTCTACGCGGTAGAGAGGTTTTAAAATTGACACAACCAACTCTGCCTCATCGTAGCTATTTGTAATAATAAGTAAACGTTGACGGTCATTCCAGCGTTTTGGGTCTTGTTGCTGTAACTCCTTTAAAGTATCAAATAAATTAGTTAGAAAACTTTTTGTTTGCTTATCACCACGAGCAATAGCTTTAACCATTTCATCAACCGCTCTCTTTCGGTCAGCAGGTGGAAGTCCTGATAAAGCAATAGGCTTTCCTACTGTATTAAGTTTAGGACTAAAATGAAAAACACTTTCACCAATACCAGCATCACCAGCCATATTATTATCACTTGCAGGTTCTAGCAATATCGTCGGTCTTTCTCGAATATGGTAAGCGGGAGAACCAGGAGCATAACTAGTACCCGAAATTAATATAGTATGTGGACCATCCCAATTATCAGCTGCATAAAGTTTAGGAAAATTTAGCAGTAAATAACGACCAACACCAACATAACGAAAGTACTCTAACTTGCCCCCCGTATAACCACGACCGCGCGTATATCTAAACCCTAAAATATTGCCAACAGGTGAAGATGGCACAACCGGGAGATAATCGCGCGGTGGACGGTACACTAAAGACAAGCTAGTATCATGCATGTCAAGAACCTTCACGCGCAACAAAGCATTAAGGTTATCAACTAAAAAGCCAAGTCTATCATTAAGTACAGTTACCAAAATTGCTAGGTGTACATGATGTGTAAGCTCTTCAAAATTAGTTTTATCAGGAATTGGAATTTCTTCAGATACTAGCCATTTACGTAACCAGTCAGCAACATTAGTTAACGCCCTAGCATCAGAGTCCGCACTTAATATACTAAAAGCCAGGTCAGAAAGTTCTCCTCCCTGTTTTTGATTAAGAGGCGCCTGCAAAAACTTCTCCAACGGCTGCATAATTTTTTTACGACGCAGACGTGCTTGTTCTGCCGACACAGACTCACTTTGATTACCCTTTATTTTACTACGTTGTGTACGCTTCTGTTTAGGTAACGCCTCATCGTCTTCTTTTGGTTCTAAAATATCGCGGATAATATGAGCAAACAGCGAACGACCCGTAAAAGGCTGATGTCCTATCCACTCTACAAGCTTAGGCTGATTATATAATCGTGGCAGAATCAAATCAGCCGCAATTTGAGCGTAGTCATTAGCTCTTTTAGCAACAGCAACAAGTTCAGCCGACATATTACGACGGTCAGAATTATAAATAGCATTTGCAAACTTAAGCCCCAATTTATTTAACAAAGAATTTCCAGAAGCATCAACCAACACCTCATCAGGGGCGCCAGCTTCATCAAACTGCACCTGAACTCTATCAGCCTCATCAACAAACAAAAAATCACACTCACGATAAACAGCTTCAGCAAAAGTCAACCTTTCTTCAAAAACTTGTCTAGGAACGCGCGTATGAATAAAACTAGCTGGCGTTAACACCCAGACCTTGGCAGTCGCTAAATCTCTTTCGAGTTGATGACGCGGGCACCTATAATATAAAGGACACGTATGCTTATTAGCATCGTACTCAAAATCATCCAATTCCTCATCATCATCTATATTAGTATTGGAATTAGAGTTACCTTTTTGAGTAGTAACAGCTTGTTTATAAAGATGATGACAAGGTTCCTCCCCAAAATCCCACTTATCCTCAGACTGCACCAAAGCAAGTAACGGACAAACAGGGCTAAACCAACGCCATGCAGAATGTACTGCTCCGTGTTCTATTTCCTCACCTTCAGTCATCAAAATCGATTCATAAACCTTCTCTAAATGCTCCGAACGATTACTACTTCCTAAAACAGGCGCCGCCGAAACATCCAAACCATCACAAAACAGCGAAGCCAAACGAACCGCCGCCGCAACATCATTAACAAGCAGCGCACAACGATAACCCTGAGACGCAAAATTATAAATAAGAACCTCTAACAACGTTGATTTACCAACATTCAATAAACCAACAATATGAACCAACTGCTCCAAATTAACGGGAGCATCAGGATGTTCAAACCGAAAATCATCTATTGCCGCATCATATACCTTAATAGCAATACCTTTCAAACGGTCGTAATAATTTTGCTTCTCATACCCAACTCGCTTCAATTTCTCATCCATTTCTTGCGCCACAGCCAGCAAATGATTCCAAGTAAAAGAATGAGAAGGATTATAACTAGCGCGAGTACGACTTAACTTAATTAGCGGTTTAGGCGCCGACTGTGCAACAGCTTCCGGAATATTAATTGGAACTTCCACAGTCGTATGATTCTTATGAGACTTAGCAAACCAATAACCAGTAGTCGCCAATTTAACCTTATGTTTCTTATGTGGCGGAGTAGCCAATAAAGTTTGACGGTACACCTGCAAACGTTGAGGAAAAGTACTAGAAGGAATTAACTTAGGAACATCACCCACCTCAGCCAAGCGAAACACCCTCAAAATTTCTGGTAACTTCATGTACTCATTTAAACAGCGTTCCCATTGTTTACCCTTACGACGAAAAAGGTAAAAACGCGCCACTTGTACAAGGCGCCAGTTCTTATCACTAGATAACGCCGCAACAGGAAAACGATATCCCAACAACAAAGCAGATACTGAAGCTGCCGACTCACTTGGCGCCACCTGCATCAACAAAGTTAAACCCAACTCCACATCAACAATAAGTTGAGCCAGCCGAGAAACTTCTTTTTTGACATCAGCATCACCCATATCCTCAACATAAACCTTCAAATCATGCGACTTTCTCAAAGCCTCACATATAGACTTACTCCACTCGGAAATATCACGCATAACTTTCCCCTCCTCTCTTCCTCTCTTCCTTTGTGCCCTTTGTGTCCTTTGTGGTTCATTTCACCAAACTTCACTTTTTATTTAAAATTGCAGCAGCCTCAGAAAGAACCTCCCCAACCAACATCAACCGAACACCATTTAACTCAGGTTCCAAACGTTGACGTTCCACAGCAATTCTTAGTACAGACTCTCGCTCCGAAGGAAAAACAACAAAAGTTTGACTAGCATCTAACCGAAAATCAACCGCGCGCAAACGCTCCTCATCCAAATAAGACCAATCTTTAACATCAATAGCCCAGCGAACCTTCTTACTAAACTCAACCAGCAAATCAAACTCATCAATATCAGGCCACAAAGTAACCCTAACACCCATCTTCATCAACTCCTCAGCCAATTTAACTTCCCAAAGACCAGGTAAAGTACCATACCTATGTACCCCAGGAGTAACAACTTTAAAATTCTCAGCTTCAACTCTACTTACCAACTTCACCTCTCTTGCCGGAAGCTTTGCGCTTAACTGTTCGCAAGTCATATTGCGACAACTAAAAGAATTATCAGGGCGCCGACGCATCACATACTTACACCTAGGACAAAAATGATAAACATCCTCACTCGCAAAATCAACCAAATCTATGTACACCTGGAGTAAAAAATCTTTCAAAGGTCTAAGTTGAGAAGAAGATAAAAGACGACGAAACTCAGCATAAGGTAAAACCGGATTCTCAATAATCAGCTTTCGGAACACACGATAAGCACCGTCCAACTGGTTTTCCCGACAGTACCGTAAAACATCTTCCAAAACCTTCTCTTGCACCTGCCTTTCCACATCAGACCCCGTAACCTGCCACTGAAGAGCAAATTCAGAAACCGTACCATCCTCAACAAAAGAAACTTCAGACGAAAGATTTTTAATATTTTTTGCAGGCTTCCACTCCACAACAGGATTTTTCGCCCACTCAAAAAACTCCGGCAAATTAGCAGGTGCCTCCTCATCCCCAGACAGCAAAGAAGTCAAATACATTCTCGACATCCCCATGCGAAGCGACGAAGGAATACTAGAACGTTCCTCCGGCTTACGCTTCTCCCACTCAACCAAACCAGTAGCCAAATACTGTAAAGTTTCCGTCACCGAAACATCTCTTCCAGCATCATCCTCCACATCACCATGTATCAAACGAAGACTACGCCCAACATTATCCTCCCACTCAACATCAATAGCCCGCATCGACTGCAACCAACGCTGCAAAGTCGCCCTTTGACGAGGTTGCATACCCAACTCAACACACAACTCCTCTAAAGTCGGCGCCTCCTTATGTACGCGAAACCACTCATGTAGCGCCGCCAAAATCTTATCTCGATGCTTGGTAACTTTAGCCGCCATCGAACTTCCTCCAATATGTGAGGTTTGACTAATTGTGGCGCCTGTCCTGACACAAGTCAACTAGATTTTGCAATGTTTCAATAATGTTTCCAATATTTCCAATTTAGTATGTGCGCTGTGAACTTTTCTGCAAACAAACAGGCACGACTTTATATAAAATTTTAATTAGTGCCCAAATTGAACGGGAAAACCAAAAAAAGTCAAGAAAACAGCACAAATTGTTACACGAAAATCGTCAATGAGATGAATTTTGGTGCCAATTTCTTACTTTGTTTCAAAATCCTAATGAGAACAACCATTCAACAAGCCAGTGTCTCGCACGGTTGTTGCGCCACATAGGTGACAATGGATGGGTATTGAGATTCGACTGTCAATAAAATTTTATATAACTTAATTTTATAATACAAGAACTTTCATTAAGTAATATTGACTTTGCATTACTCTTTCAAAAAATCTTATTCCGTCACCAGCAGAGTAGAAACTATTTATCTATGGTGATTTTAATCACATATTCCTTCGTTATAATCTGGTAAGTATATAGTATAAAAATTACTACTAATTAAGATTTGGGTATGGTTAAACAGAACAGAAATATATTGTACATTTATCAAGTTAAAGGTAAATGAATTTAAAATACTTTTCTCAGTATTATAAGATTGCAATAACTGGTGAGGAGGATTGGTTTGACCCTTGTATGTCTTTAGATACATTATTATTTATAGACCCTTTTCTTGTTTTTAAAAGTAATAATCCATTTTTTTCAAAAAGTAGAGAGAATTTTTTTGATTTTTTTAGAGTAGCCTTTGAATTAGCTCATGAAGCTATAGGTTGCAGTTGCAAAGCAGCGTATAAGCAAAAACAATTAGAGGAGATTCTTAAGTTTCCTGAAGTCCAAGAATTATGCTTAGGTTTTTCAAAAGAAAGCATTAAGGGTTCTGGTTCTGGAAGTGGTTACTCTAAAGGTTTTACTAGCGCATTGATTAAATTAGCTGAGGAAGATAAAGATAAATCTTACAAAATACAGCACTTTGAAGAGATAGAAATATTCACATTAGGTATTGGAAGAGATAGAATTAGTGATGCAACAGCTAATATCATCAAACTTGAATTAATTAAATACACTCAAAGTGTATGCCAGCAATTTAAGATTCCAACTTCAGGCTGTCTAATCAAAAATGCCAGATTTAATTATAAAGATAAACTTTGGGAGAATTGTTATTTTACATTGCCGAAAAATCCTTTCTATGATGTAAAAGAAAGAGAAAAACGAAGAGCCGTAATTCTTGTACCAAAAGAACTGCTTGGAGTATCTCACGCTATAGGCTCTGAGGGTTTTGAAGATTATATTAAAAATTATAGAAATGAGGATTTAAGAGCCAATCTAAATCACGAAATTTTGAAAGAGTTAAAAAAACCAAAATCTAAAAAGGAAGTAATAAAAGGTATAGCAGAAAAACATCGTTATTTAGTACATGATTACATAAAATATATTGAAGAGCATGAAGCAGAAATAAAGCCTTATAATCTAGAAATAGATAATAAAAATCTGTATAGAAATGACAAAAAAAGTTATGAGTTTGTTATTGCTAATCCAATTGATATATCAGTTTCAAATGAACAAGATTTTATCCAATTTCTTGAGTTTGTAATAAATCAATTTAAAATATTTGTTGAAGACAAAGAGGGGTATAAACTTCTTTGGGATATATCAAAAGATTTGACTGATTCATCATATGAATATAAACATAGAAATGAGTTTAATGCTCAGAGCTTGTTTGCTGAAATAATGTTAGGTTACTGTAAATTTAATGATATCACTATTTCTAATGAATCAGAAATTTGTAAAAAAATTATTAATTTTATATTTTCGGAATATAATAACAGTGCTTTCATAAAATTAAAACTGGCTAAAAATATTCTATCCAAACAATATGGCTTAGAAAACTTTTTAGTTGATGTCAGAATGCACGACACTCACCATAATTACTTAGTAGCTATTGCTTATGCAGAAAAAGAGATTGAAGGCTTAGAAAAATTGCTTAAAGAAATTGAATTAATGAGATTCGATGATATTAGATTTAAATTTGTTATTGTGAATGCAAATAATATTTATATACCAGACATATCAAAAAATATGAATCCACAGCAAGGAATGCAAGATAATTCAATTCTGGATTTTCTGCAAAAAATATATGATAAGCTAGCTACTTTAGACAAAATAAATGATAAAGTAATAGAGTTAGATTATAAAGTAAGCAGCTTAGACTCAATTAGTAAAATAACTATGCAAGATACAAATGGAACTAGTAATATATTGATGAATCGCTATGAAGAGACGATAAGAGAAAATGAAAGTTTGAAACAAAACATTGAAATTCTTAATCAACAAGTAGAAGATAGAGATAGAATAATTGACAGGCAAGAAGAATACATAAAAGATTTAGTTGCCCAAATAGACCAAGCCTCAAAATATATCTCTTCCAAAGAAGATAATAATGGAAATTTTACTCCAGAGCAAGTTACCAAAATAGTCGAATTATTTAAGGATATACCTGGAAGAACAACTAATTTTATCAATCAGGTTAATAATGATTTGCGTAATAGTAGTCATGCACTTAGCAACTTTGGCACAAATCATGGAAAGCAAACAGGTAATGAACATAACTCACCACCACCGAGTAAAACAAACATAAAAGATAAAGATTCTTAAGTTTATCACTTTCCAAATAACTAAATTCAAAGGTAAATTATGTCACAAGCCAATAATAATTTTAGTGGAGCTAACTTTCCTGGTGTCGTCAATTTTGGCGAGAATCGTGGCACTCAAATAGGAATTCAGCACAACTATACTCAAGAGCAAAATTTAGCCCAAGCCGCAGCCGAGATTCAAGAGCTACTGAAACAACTGGAAGTGAGCAACCCAACGGTCACTCAAATCCAGCAACAAGCCGTCATAGTTAAAAAAGTTGAAGAGCATATTAGACGCAATCCCACAATACGAGACAGACTCTGGAGTGCTTTGAAAGCTGGCGGAATTGAAGCTTTAAAACAGGCTTTAGATGCCATCTACGAAAATCCGCTTGTAATTATTTCGGTGGAAACCATAAAGGGCTTTTTAGAAGCAGAATACTCAAATAAAAGTTAAGATTAGGTTAATCTAAATCTAAGATACAGGCAGTTTGACCCAAATGAGCGCTTGCACACTTTCGTCTTGACATACGTAAAAAGCAGTGTGCAAGACCTCAAACAGGCTTTGCAGCTTCTCAATCCCCAAAATAATCTCCTGAACCGAACCGGATAATTTAAAGTGCATTTCAGACTGTTGACTATTAAAGTAAAACTGAGTTTCTATTCCTAAAAGCTAAGAGTTTTTAGTTGCAGTTAAATAGCTGATTTTTTGTTTTTGGCGATTAAGATATAATATACACTTTCCTTTCTATTAAACAGCTGAACTGATGATAGTTTAATAACTTTTATTTTTGCTGGAAAGAACTCTTTGTTATCGGGTAATTTACCTTCTCCAGTTACCTTATAGCTAGCATTATTCAAGTAATTTGACATATCGTAAATAATTTCATCGATTGGATCATTATCAGTGAGTTGACCAAATTTACGTGCTTGCTCTGCCTTATTACTAGCAGACACATTTTTTAATGACAATTTGTTTTTATTTTGAGATACTACCACAAATTGACTTGATATACGATATTCATAAATTAAGTTATATATTTCTTCTGCTTTTAAACCTGATTTATTAAGCATTTTAAGGAAAAAAGCGTTAGAATTAGTGTAGTTCATAGCCAAGTCACATGATACAACATGCTTTTCCGTCGGTTGAATATCTTTATTCTCTCCTATCTGATAAAAATTAACTTCACTTAATTCTGTGAATTTATTAGATAAATCGTTTTCATCAGCAATAACCATTTTAATTTGTTCAATATCAACAGATGGCTGGTTAAAATTTTTTATTGTTTCCTCTATTTTGAATTCACTTTTAAGTGCAACGGTATTTCTTCTCAAAATACGTTCCCAAGAATTATAAGTTTCAGTTTTCAGACCACTATTATTAACTGTTTTGACGGCGTGAGTAGTATAGTCAAAATTGTTTATCAATTCTTGCGAGAGTAAGAATGGCAAATTCTTTTCTTTTAAAAAGGATGAAATATTCTTTATCTTCTCTGCTTTCAACTTTTCCAAATCAAGATAAGAAGTGCTGAGTTTAAGAAATGCAAATCTTTCGGATAATTTTTTATTTTTATAACCAGCCAGTAAACTTTCACCAATTTTGTCAAACAGAATTTTGTTTAACTCGTTGATTTCCTCAATGCTGTCAAAGTTTTTATAGGTTGGGATACCTGTTTTAATATTTAATAACTGCATGACATCACCTTTATTTAAAGTATTTTGGTTATTTTCTCCCAAAAGTATGTTACTAGCTACCTCTGATTGGGTTAAGTTACTAGCAATTAATTGAGCAGGATTTATCTCGTTAAAATTCATATTTGCTTGTGCTTGAATCTTACGAGGTAAGATTTTACGCTGAAAGTTGAGTGCTTTATTCATCTCCGACCCGTAATTAGAAAATTTTAACTCGTCTTTTAATTTTACATAGCCTGTTGCTTCCCACATCTTAGGGTTATTAATCAACCAACGATCATAAGGCAGATTAGTAATTGTGAAAGATAATACAAACAATATAGCTGGTTTAAGAACTATTCCTATACCCGCATTACGAATCTCCTGATTTTTACTGTTAAGTTTGGTTGTGATATCGGCAAGGTCTTGGCTTAAATTAGTGTAATAATAAACGGTTTGAACTAGAAATCTATTCTCTTTTATTATTTGCTCCTGTAAAAATTTTATAAATAAATTTGCTCGGTACCGAGAACGCTTTTCTAAAAGGAGATTCAAGTAGGCTAGGCTGGCTAAATTATTTGTGTCACTTTGATTAATAGGAATTGGTTTAGTAGAAATCTTGACGGCTTCAATAACTTCAATTAGCGATTGATCGAAGATTTGCCAGTAGGGCTGAATATCTTCTCTCCATTTTTCATTTTCATTTAAGGATAAATATTCAATTAAACCTTTAGAATATTCATAAGAAGTTTTATTGTGTAATTTGTTAATGAAATTTGCGTCGATTTTAAACAACTTGGTAAATTCCTGCATTGACTGATGATTAGAAGACTTAAAATTTTCCCATATATCCAAAAACAGCTTTTCTACATCATCTCGCATCTGTTTTTTAAATTCCTGTAATCCTCTATTTACTTCTGCTCGTTCAATAAGTAAATTATCGCGTTGAGCAATCAGGTCAGAGCTGATGGCAGTTAAGTTGTTAATTTGAGTTTTAGCCCAATTAACAGGTACTTTTATAAAATTTAGTTTAGTAAAGATGTTGTTTAATTCGGCAGTTTTTTTACTATTTAAATTTTCTTTCATATTCAAGTATTCAAGGCAGCTAAAATAATGAACTAACAGTGTCAAGCTATAACATTAAATATGAAGTTAATATAACGGCTAGATGACACAAAAAGATAATGTCAGTGAATATACTTAATTTCAGTGATATGAGTCACAATTTGTAGGTTTTTTTGAATAATTTAGTTTACACTGTAACTAAATTGCCTTGTACAGACAGCGAGTGAGATTAGCCATAGTATTATTTGATTAAGTTATTAGACTTAGCCTGATGCTTTATCATTCAAATTATTGTTTACATCAAAATTTTTGATTGCCTCCGAAACGCTTTGATTCAGAGCCAGAATAACTACTTTTAAACTTGCTCCTACTTCAAAAATTTCATCACTTCTTCCTCTCTTTTCTTACAAATAGCTATTCTTTGAATACGGCGTGCAATATCGTTGATGTCTTTTTTCATTTCTTTCAGGTTTTCTTCTTCTCCTTCTTTGGGATAGTATTCGTCTATTAGAGTCAAAAAATTATTTAATTGCTCTACAGCTTCCAAATAATCTTCTGAAGTCGCTAAATGTTCATTCACAGACATTTTAGCCATATGCAGGGTTTGCATATAGTTGTTTGTTTGGCTGTAAGAATAAACTTCTGGAGCATCAGAGCTAGAAATTTTAGCGTTTTTATCTCCACAAAATAAATATCTACACCACTTGTTTATCCTAGCGCAAGCTGTATCAACGGTTTTTCGCTCGTATTTAATCAAATACTCTTCTTGATATAAGCCCGTGGCAGGATTAACATCAGGGTATTTGAACTTGGGTGCGCTTTCATTAGACATAGGAAATAAAATTAACCAATAAGTACTGTTTTTCTGCTTTTTGTAAAGCAACTGACAATAATTAGTAGTAGTTCAAAAACTGAGTGTCACACCAAATCTGCCAAAACATCAGAGATTTCCCGCTGCTCCTTCTGGCGCCGACGGTTATCATCGTACTTTTGAATAGTGTCGATGCTGGCGTGCCTACTCAAGTTTTGTACCTTCCTGTAATTTCCATTGCTGTGGTCAAGGGCGGTGGTAATGGAGCTATGGCGTACTCGGTGCGGGGACATGTGCTTGGAAATACCTGCTTGTTTACAAAGCTTTACCACGAGGTGCCGAATCGATTCTCCGATTAACCTATCTTCAATCTCGCCTTTGCGTGGAGAGAGGGAACCAAAAAGCGGTTCATATTTCTGCTCAACGCTTTTCTTGCTGGCTTTAATCCAGTCGGCAATCGCATCGGTGGTTTTTTGGGTTAGCTCAATTACCGTCTTTTGTGTCCCCGTACCTTTACCGTAAATTGTTATGGTTTTAGCTTGCGGGTTGAAGTCGTCCACATCAAGGGCGCAAATCTCGTTTCTTCGCAAAGCGTTATCCCACAAGAGGCGCAGGATTGCGTAGTCCCGCTTGCCTTTTAAAGTATTGCGGTCAACCAGTGCCAGCACTTTAGCGTATTCGCTCGCTTCAATGCCCGATGTATCCCTGTATTTCTGAACGATTTCTGATTTAACATCAGTGAGAGTGAAAGCACAGACTCCAAGTTTTCTGCCCATAGCGACCATCGACCTGATGGCTGCGAGCTTTCTATTGACGGTGTTTTCAGAAAATCTACGCTCGTTCATTAAATAGCTTTTAAAATTGAGAACCAAAGATACAGCTTGTCCTTGAGTGAGATGTAAAAACTCTAAAACTGTATCGCGACTGGGTTCTTTGCCAGTTGTAAAAATAAAGAAATCCCGTAAATCTCTTTGGTAGCAACGCCTTGTTCCTTCACAGCGAGTATCTTTGAGAAGCTGGTTGATGACATCTACTTCTTTTTCAAGGGTTTTGAAACTGTCGCCTATGGTGAGGGTGTAGGATTTTTCCAAACTGTAGGTGTGTTTGACCATAGGGACAGAAACTCTTATATGTAGAGCCAAAACCGTCATTCTCACTTTACCGAAGT
The DNA here is from genome assembly GCF_019977735.1 of Calothrix sp. PCC 7716. GTDB lineage: Bacteria > Cyanobacteriota > Cyanobacteriia > Cyanobacteriales > Nostocaceae > Dulcicalothrix. The sequence goes on from NZ_AP025020.1 coordinate 160,714, forward strand.
CGCTAGGCAATATATGACACGGTTAATTAAATGTTCGCTGTCCGTATTCTACATCCAAGAGGAGCGCGCATTTACTTAACGTTATTCTTAACAAGTGTGTTAATTTTGAGATAAGTTTGGAGAGGCGCCTGTATTCAAGTAGAATATTTGTATAGATGATTACCAGCCATGTGATTGTATTTTTTTGTAGTAACGTATCTTATATTATTGGTAATTTTCCAGCGGGAAGGAAGTAAAGCTTACTAATTCGACATCGTAATACTTTGGGTCGGATCATTACAACTTATCCGCACGTTCATCTTACTTTGTCCATTCAGTACTTTGCTTAAGCAGCTTGTTTTGTGGAAGGTTTGGTCGCTTGCCAACGTACCATTCAATAAAGTGAATTAAAGCGTCTTTCATGTTTGTTCCGTTCATGGAGGTCATGCCTTTGAATTGCGTTCTTAGTTTTTTGGGCAATTCAAGATGGTAGGCTATGGGGTTGGTTATTAGGTAGGTAGGGTTGAAAACTTTGTTAAGTGGGGGTTGAAAGAATTCAATTAAGGCTTTTTCTAGTTCTGGCAGTTTTTCTGGTGGGGAGATTTCAAGCCAAGCGATTCTAATGTTACCTATGCGGGACAAGCTTATGTAGTGGTGATGGTGTATCCATCGCTGTCTGGGGTTTATTGATTTACCGATGTATTGAGTTTTACCTGATGTGTCGATGGCAAAGTAGATAGCTGGTTTTTCTGGTAGTTGCGCTCTCATTGACAATGGTACTGATGGCAACTCCAGGGGATTGATGGAAGCTGGGTTCATTTATTTGTTTTGTTTGCTAACTTTTGGGGTCTTGCTTTGCCCATTCGGCGCCTTCTTTTTTTGCTTCTGCTACTGCGCGCTCTAAAAGGTAGGCAGCAAGATTTGACAATGGGCGCCCGTCGTAATTCGCCCATTTCTCTAAATCTTCTGCAAGCCTGTCTGGTAGTGTGACTTGGATACGTTTGCTCATACCCGACATCATACTGCCTTGGGTCAAATTATTATTATTTTACATCAATTTAACACATATTTGAGTAACTATTACATTTGTGTGTGTTATTATGATGTAATAATTGTTTGAAGGTTAGGAGAAAATATAGTTGGCAACTTAAAGGAGGAGTACTAATCTATTGGTAGTCAATGTTATTTGTTTTAATGGTATTTTTTTACCACAGAGACGCAGAGGGCACAGAGATAAGAGAGTTAATTAGAGGCGCCTGCTGTTCTATGTCAAAAGTTTTGGAAGGTAGGAGGAATGAACCACGCTCGTCACAAAGGACACAAAGGAAGAATTTTTCAGAAATAAGGCTGCCAAAATTAATGATATGGACTACTCGCTAACTTCAGTGAAGGAATAAAGTAGGCTAAAACCTTTGAAATATCGTTGTTTGTGATGGCGAGAAGAGGTTTAACGCGCGCAGTGAGTAGTATTTGTAGTTTCGCGCTTCTAATTCGCTTTTAAAGTTGGCAGATGTGTTTTACGTAATCTACGTACATATTAGAGAATATGATTTTGCGTGAGGGCGCTTTGTTGTGCATTATGGAGGCGATGAATTCAAATAACTAAAATTGGAACCGCTTGATTTTTGTCGGAAATGGATTAAGTCACCGCTACCAGGAGAACGTGGATACTATAAGGTGTGTGTGAAGCTGTTGGCTAAGGCTACTGGGCTTTCGGAGCGCACTGTGGAGGGTTGGGGTTCGGATTTTTCTAATCGCCCTGACTATGTTCTTACGACTTTGAAGAAGGAAGATATTATTCTTCAAATTAGAGAATTGGTAAAACGAAGTGATTTATCTGATTTTATTGATGAGTTATAAATACGTATTTTACGTATAATATTATTGGAGTAAGTTTGCTCAAACGCCAAAACCCCCCGCAACGACTCGCAATCAAGACGGAGGGCTTTGGTTGACCCATATAAATGTTAAGGGGCACTTATATTATGAACGTTACGGCGCCTTTTGTACTAGCGTACAGTTTTGATTATGGTCAGTTTGATAGCTCCCAGATGCAAAGCAGGGCTAAAAGTACGCTTGGTAACTTTTTGGGTTTTGTCCGCTCGTCTTTTGATGGGTTGTTGGAGAATGGTCGCGCGTTGCAGGAGTTGTATTGTGATTGTTTGGCTTTGTCTCCGAATGGCAAGAAGGTTTTTGATGATTGGTTGGCAAGTTCTGATTTTGGGGTATCCGCGTATTTAGCAAGAAGCGCGATGGAGATTTATATTTGGTTTGAGAAGTTGCCTGAGAGGGTACAGCGTTTGGTACGGCAAAATGTTCAAAGTTGGTCGGTGTCTGCGCTACGGCAATTGACTAAGGTAAGCGCTGACTTGGTGAAGGAGTTGACGTGTACGGGCAAGAAAACAGCAGCGCAGGTTAAACAACATGTCTCAAAACAGGCAGGAAATTTATCTAGTACTTATGTTTTTCAATCCCCTGCTCCTCAGTTGGCGCCTGGTATGAGGATTACGGTAACGGGCGATGGTAATAGTTGGAATGGGCAAAGTGGGATAATTATGTCCAGTCAAGAAGATGAGTTTTGGGTTCTTTTTGACCATACTGTTGCTAGTGGTAAGGATGTCAAGCATTTAGTTAAAGCAGACCAGATGCAATCGGAAGTTAAAGTGTCTGGGATAGCAACGAAGTCAGGTTCACAAGAAATATTTACTGCTGCTGAGGTAGAGCAGAAAATACAAGAAGCTTTGGCACAACGTGATAAGGAGAAGGCAGAGGAGGAGTTGGGACGTTTTGTAGAAATACGTGATGCGGCGCTAAAAGCTGCGAAGGAGGAAATGAAGGCAGCAGAACAGTATGCAACTAAGATGGCGCAAAAGAATTCGGAGTTGGTACAGCAGTTGGCTATGAAGGAACGTGAGATAGAGGAATTACGTGGTTTACGAGCTAAGAATCAGCAGTTAGAGGAGAGAGTAGCTCAATTAGAGAAAGCTCTTGATGATGCGAATGTAAGTAGATGGGGTAATACGTTTAGTCGCCAAGCTGCTAAGGTTGTGAATTCTGAGTTGGAGAAAACTATTGCGCCGCTGATGGCGGAGGTTGAGCGGTTGCAGAATTTGGTGGAGGAACAGAAAGGGAAGTTAAGTGAACTTGAAGATGTTAATTGTAAGCAGCAGGAAGAATTGAATTTTTGGCGCCAGTCTTCTGAGAATAAGTTTGATGTTGAGGGAGGGGAGTCGTTTTGTGTTGTTAATCAGGGGTGGAATGGAAGGTTTGTTAGGGGGCAAGGAGTGAGCGGTATGAATTAATGCTTTGTGTTGTGATTTTGGCTTTACTTTATGGGACCTCGACAAAAACAGCGGAGCGATGGTGTTAAAATTCCGCAGTGGTTTTGGAAGTTTGTTTTGTGTGAGACGCGCGGGTGTCAGCAGAATGAGCAATTTTTTTTGGCGATTCTTAAACCAATGGCGCCTCAAGATTGGTGTCGAATTTGGGTGCCAATAATTCATCCTGATGTGGAGGCGCCGTTAGATGGAGAACGCAGTCCACCAGGTTATATGAAAGCTTGTGTTGTAACGTTGTGTAAATTAACGGGATATAGCGAGTGTACTGTGGAGGGGTGGTTCTATGGTAAGTCGTATCATCATACGGTGGGAATTTTGCTGCGTTGTATCCATATATTGTTTAAGTTTCAACGAGTAACTAAAATTTCAGATGTTGTTTGATTACCTTGATGTAAATTTACGTTGGGGTATTTTATTTAGCTGTTTAGTTACCCTAAATTTACTGGAATTGTAACTAAAGTTACTTAACTAGCGCTTTAATAAAATTATTGTGCATTTTGATTGTGATTGCAATTCCGATAAGCCTTATTTGGAGCTGCAACCAAGGAGAGTTTGAAGTGTAATGTAAGTGGATTACATGAAAAATATTCAACAGCTTTATACCCAATGTAAGTTAGCCAAGCAATGCGATGTTAGTCCGCAGACGATTAAAAATTGGTGTGTTTGGGCAGGACTTACGCCACCAAAGAAAGGAACTTATTTTAGTTGCGATGAGTTGGAGGCGTTAGCTGATTTTTACCTTGCTTACAAGTTTCTACGAGTTGAACAGGAGAATTATATTGATACTGTTTTGGGAATGGGTGGGTTAAAGAAGTACATTCTCAAGGTACGTCGGATGACTTTACATGAGTTTGTTGCTGAGTTTTTAACGGCAGAAGAGAAGGTTCATTTGTTAGTCAAGATTTTGGTGGATAAGTTAGAGGAGGAAAATCAAAGTGATAAATTTAACGTTAGTAGCGCAGCAGCTTGAGATTCCTTTAGAGGAGTTAAAATCGATTTGTCAGGTTTTGAGAATTGAAATCGTTAAGGAAGCCATAGCTACATCTGAAAGGCAGAAAATTCAAGATTTTATTAATGTTTGTAGGGAGAGAGGAGTAAGTGTTGCTCAAGGTCTTGAAGAAATACAACGGTTACAGCAAGAAGCGCAAGCTCAACAAAAGGTGATGGGTGAAAGGTTTGATATTAAAACTTTTTTCCAGCAGCGTATAGGTGTAGACCCTTTACAATTAAATCCTGGGAGTTATCACTATGATTTATACGAGTTGTTGCTGAAATCTCAGTCGATATCTCAAGTAGGTTATGCTTTGTTTCGAGAAGCTTTTCTACGCCAAACTCATGATTTAATTATGAACGGCGCCACAGATACGGGAATTGAAAATAATCAAACTGTTGGTGGGTTTGAAACTGTTTTTGAAAATATAGAGGCGACTTTTGACCAAAATTTTTTGGGGAGTTCGGTAAATTGGGACTCAGGAGAACATCTACATCTGGCGCCGGGTATAACCAAAACATCGTTACCAAGAGCGCAGAAGACGGATATATCGTCCCCGCAGTCGTCGAAGAAGTAGTTGATACGGCGCCTGATTTTGCTGTTGAAAGTATGAAGTTGATGGCGCCGAGTTTTAACGAAGCTATGATTAGTGACCGCCGGACGGTTGCTAATTATATGACTGAAGGGAGCGCTATTGCAATTGGCGCAGCTATTACTACGAGTTGTTCTATAGCAACTGTTGCTGTTGTAAGTACTGCTCCGCCAAAACCTTTTTTCATAAGGATTATGGTGGGGGGTGTTGTTGGGACGGTATTGGGAGGATTTTTGGCGTGGTTGGTTATTTGGTATTACAGGAAAGAGGTTTTGCGAAGGTAAGATTGGCAACGGATGTAACGGATGTAACGGATGGTTTATTATGCGGGGTGGGAGTTTATGGAGTCTCGATATCCGCGTTTTGATGATGTTGATAAACGTGAAAAGTTGGAGGATTATTTGAGTGAGGATTGGGCGCCTGAACCTCGTGGTAGAAAACAAGCTTCGGAAAGTGGGTTTTTAGGGATTTTGAAGCGGGATAAGCTGGATTCTTTGCTTTTACATCCTTGGCTGATTTCTATTTTGGTTGGGGTGGTAATTTCGGTGATGATATCAATTGTTGCTTTGATGTTGAGGAAACCGCAACAGGTGGAGATTACACCAGAAGAGCGCGCGCAGCAAGAAGTTTTGGGTGCAGCTAAAAATTTAGAAGCTCAAGAGTCTAAGTTTTTGGAGTATGTTACTCGGAATGATTATAGTCCGGGAGTGGTGACAAATCCGGGTTTGTTGCAAGCGGCTATTTTGGAGGGTGCAACAAGGTATCGTAATCGTGTAATTCAAAATCAAAATAATCCTCAAAGTCCAAGTTATAATCTTCACGAGGAGATTATTAATAATGGGTCTGAAATTGAGGCTTTGAAGCGTATTAATCTTGGCGCCTCTGTGAAGGAAGCGGAGTTAAGATATATTGACCCGGCGACTAATACTTGGACTGTTGTTCCTTTAGATTCAGCGGAGTTGGTTGCTAGTGGATTAGTAAAGTTAAATATCATTACCAATAGCCGTAATGGTATAAATCAAAAGTTTGAGCTTATAACAATTGCTCAAAATACTCGCAAGGCTTTGGATGAAATTAAATCATTGCGCTTGGATTCTTTGCGCTCGAAAGGGTTGGCGCCTATTGCTGATGAACTCGATAAAATTGATTGGTTTGGTAATAAGGCAAAACCGCAAGAGGCAGGAATTAGTAATTACGGGAAGTTGGATGAGCAACCGAGTTTACCTCCTGAGCCGAAACCTTCTATTCCAAAGGGAGAAAAGAATTAGTTTTGACGGGTAAGAAAAACGAACCGCAAAGGACGCAAAGAACGCAAAGAAAGAAGTAAAAAAGGAGCATTATAAATGTGCGGAATTATGTCATGCTGAACGGAGCGTAGCGGAGTGAAGCATCTCGTATAACTCAAAACTATTAAGATTCTTCGCTGCGCTCAGAATGACAAATTACATTTTTGCAAAATTGGAATGCTCCCTATTAAAAGATTATCCTATTCGTATAGAGCAATGAGTATTAAATTTGCACTGGCACCAATACCATTTTTGCTGGGTGGCTGGATGTTTGCTTCTAGTTTTAGCACTACTGAAGTGCAGCAGTCAGTTACTCCTTATTCTACTGAGCAACAAGTAACTTTAGTAGAAATGCCTGAACCTGCTAAGTCATTTTTGCGGTATGGAGGTGCTGCTATTGCTGTGGTTGCTCCATCGGGGTTTGTATTTTGGGGACTTCAGGATGTGAGGAGGAGAAAAGAAAAAAGAATTCAACAACCTGTTGCTTATTTGGCGCCAGCTAATACTCATGAACGGGAAGTTGTTGATAGGGTTCCTATTCAAAGGGAAGAAGTTGAGCAACCTTTACACGAACAAAGGAGACAACCAAGCACAATTGAGGTTCCAAATTTTTATATGAATGATAGTCGCTTTGGGTCATGGGAGGAGAAGGATAGTAACATTGTTTCAGAATTTAAGCCTCAAAATAGTTTGCAAGAAAAATATGCTGAGGTATCTTCTTTGGTTTATGAGAATACGGTGGGAATTGTTGGTAAGGAAAAGGGGAGTGGGAAGACATCAAAACTTGGTTATTTAATTGCTGAACATATTAAGTTGGGTCATTTGGTATGGATGGTTAACCCGTTTGCAAAGGGTCAACATTGGAAAGGTATTAAAGTTTTTGGACGTGGCTATAATTTTGTTGAAGCTACAAATGCTATCCGTGAATTTACTCGTGTTGCTTTTTGGAGAATTGCCGAAGCTGGAGATGAAATGAAAGATTACGAGCCATTCGATGATTATCATTTGCATCTTTCTCTTGATGAAATGTCTAATTATTCAAGTGAAGTGGATACTATTGATGCTACTGTGATGCCTAAATTTTGGGAAGCGGTGGTGCAATTTCTGCGACAAGCAAATATGTCAGTATCTTTTGCGAGTCATGGTGATACGCAAGCAATGCTTGGTGGCGCCAAGGCTCTTGCTGGAAAGTCGGAGACTATTAAGGATGCAATTGTTTGGCTGTATGCTCAGGCAGTTACAGATAAAAATGTTGAGGGTAATAAACGTTGTGCAGGTTGGGCTTATTTAATTCGTCCTGATGGTGGAGAACGGCAGAAGTTGAGAGTGGAAATTCCAAGGTGGATGCAAGGACCTCCTGCAACTCGACTTGATGGTAAGGATAAGTATAACTATATACAGTTGGTGCAGAAATATTGTCCTCAGTTTTTATATGTTCCACCGTCGGTTCAAAGTTGTGGGGAAGATGTTGGGCCTAACGAAATGGATGCGGAGCAATTTCGTCAAAAGTTGATTGAGCAAGAGGATATTTGGGGATGGGATGAGGGTGGCAACGGATAGAACGGATGTAACGGATGGTTTGTTGGTTTTGTGGCATCGGTAGCCTAATGCCTTGATAGTGCAGGAGTGGCTTGCCTGCTGATGCTTTGCTCTTCTGAGAGCTTGTGATGATAAAGATTATGAAGGAGGAATTATGGCGAGAGATAAACGGGGTAAGTCTTATAACAGACAGTTGCCTTCGCTGAATATGGATTTTAATCCTGATGATGTTTATGATGTGGACTGCTACACAACTGAAGAGGAAGAACCTGGGTGGCGCCGTCGCGCTCGTAATACTGGACGATTTGTAGATTCTGCTTATAGTGCGGGTTCGCGATGGGGTCGGGGATATGTTCAGGGTATTAGTCCAGCAATGGAGGAAGGGTCACACGCTGCAATTGGAACTTTGGGTACTGTTGCTAGTCATACGAATCCTTTACGACCTTGGCGTTCTTTTGCTTTCTGGAGTATGGGAGTGGGAACTTTGGTAGTTGGTGGATGGGTGTGTCAATTCTTTTTGGGTAGTGTTATGGCTGCTCGCAACCCTCAACCGTTACCTCAAAATGCTCCTGTTTCGATGCGGTTTGGACATGGTGTTGTAACTATAGGTAAGCCTGTTGCTTCTGGTGTAGTTAGTGGAGTTCAAGAAGTTGGTTCTGGAGCTACGAACAGTTTAGACCGAGCAGTACGGTTACAGCTTGTAAATAATGATGGCTGGCGCCAACCAAGTAATGTAACTAGACGGCAGTCGCAGCAACCAGTTACGACGCTTCCTTTAACTAACTGGACGGGTGGCACAGATTACCAGTCAAATCAAAGAAAATAGGTGGAGGACGGGACAATGCCTTGGGTGATAATACCTCGACGTAGCGCTCTTTTAACTGGGGGAATGTTCGTTGTATTTGTTTTAGACATGGTGAAACCTGGATATCGCCAGTTTGCGCTGATTCCAGAATTAAAACCGCAAATTGCAACGCTAACATCTGATGTTCGTTCAGACGTAGAGAATTTGCTGCGCGAGGTATCTTCACCTGCTCAAACAAAACAAGCATCATCCAAGCGCACAAATAAACTATCCCCTAGTAACTGTCAAACACTTTTAGATGGTTACAAACCTGAGAAACAATGTCACTTCGCTCCAACAAATTACTTAAATATCTCCCCTTAGAAATCCAATATCAGGAGTTAAAAGCATCTGAAGAAGCACTTCAAGTAATTCACAATGCCCGCAAGCGTGGTCAAGTCATCTGTTTTGCTCTTTCTATATGTATGGCAGCAGTGATATTACACCCAGGACTTCATCAACGGGTAGAACAAATACTTCAATTAGACCATATTGGAGGTATCAATTTTAGTTCTTCTCCAAATCGACCTAATGGAGACAAAATAGCAGATGCATTAGTTAATTACGCGCGCTCTAAGGGATGGCAATTACGTACTGGCAAACACCGTTACAACATTTTTTATACGCAAGGAATGTTACCTAACGGCGCCCGTAATGATAACGCTCCTAACCAGTTTAATGACAGTCGTTTCCTGGTCGAAATTAATCCAACACCTCGATTAATTGGCGCCTGGGAAGCGTCAGTTGAGCCAGGGAATCACTATACGAAACAACCGATGAATAAAGGAGGTGCCGCGCATATACGAGTTCCGGGATATTACCAAGCATGGCGTATTGGAATGCACAAGGGACGTGAGCAGGCTTTAGTTCAAGTTGTGCCAGTCGATATAGTGCGCGATAGAAATCGCAACGGCAAGGTTGATAACGGTGATTATTCAGAGCGCGCGTTAATTGGCGCCAATCAACATAGTGCATATGACCAGCAGTTTGTAGATGGCGCCAGTGCAGGGTGTCCGGTGGGACGTACATCAAAAGGACATATGGAATTTATGGGATTACTGCAACAAGATGCGGATTACAAGGTTTCTAAGGATTTTATTTTTTCAACAGGTTTTGTTCCAGGCAATGAATTGAGGTTTTAATTATGTCAAAAATACTACATAGATACCAGCACAATTTTATGCAACAAGCTGTACATGAAACGCTAGAGGAAATTATGCCAGTTCTTATTAGATTATATGCAGCGGCTTACGAGTTTAAAAATTTGGAGTATCAAGAAAATATCGAGTTGGATGCTGCTTTATCTAAAACTGAAGAATTATTAAAGCAGCTTCCTTTCGGTATAGAAGGGCAATTTATTGGTAATGGTGTATCGTTTGGAACAGCATACAGAATAATCTCCGCTCTAAATCAAAGAGATTATAACCGTGGTATCAAAATCATTAGTAGTATTCCTGACTCTAAAGTTCGGAATGTTGCAAGTAACATATTTTATCGCATGGCGCATTCAGCAGGACTACAGTAATGAGGCGCCAATCTTGGCTACAAAATAATTCCCACTGGGATTTTTTAAACTTCGCAGTGCTATTCGGCTGTTGCTTAATAGCACTTTCTGAGCCAGTTATCAAAATTGGTAGTGCAGCCGGAGATAATATAGTTGAAGCATTTACTCCAGCTTACAAAGGTAATTTAAACAACTTGTTTGCTAATAATTCTTCTCCTGGTGTAATTGCAATTTGTGCGGCTGAAGGAAATTGTGACCCAGATGGGAAAAAAACATCACTGTATTACGGTCATATTGATGATGGGAACAGGAAAGTGAACCGAGGATGGTGTTCAGATCAAGGTCGCGGGGGTAAAAATTTAGCAAATGCTGATGCTGGGTGTTTGAGCCGAACTCAAAGCCGCATCTCACGCTTGGTTCAAAGAATGCGCGTGGCTAAGGTGGAGCCAGAACAACACATCGAAGCTTTTGTAAATGCATCAGACCTGTGGAACCAAGCATCTCCTCGTGTCTCCGATGCTTTTGGAAAAAATTACGCAGAAGCTCTCAAGAAAGGATTGAAGAATAAAGAGGCAATTTTGTGGGCACGGGTAGAGTCATTCCGCAAAAGCGACGGAGAACTTGAGGCAGGTAATTCAAACTTTGGACTATTTTCAATTTGTGCTAATCACCGTAATACTTTTTATACAACGCGATTGCGGCAGTACCCTATGTGGTCAGAACGTTGGCGCTGGAATTGCATTGCTTTGGATCAGCGGCGGCGCCTTGAGGAAATTAATATTGTTTTGACAAGATTTATTAAAAACAGTAGCTAAGAAGAGTATTTAATCCTTTAAATGAAAGTTCTGCTTTCAAAAATGAAAATTTTTGTGAATACTTATTTCTTGCATTTAATTTTCTAATTGTTTCACGGTAAGTTTAGATAAAAACTCTCGAATTGACGAGGTAAAAAAATAAATGTTACTACGACTAAGAGTATCTTCAATATCTAGGTAATCAGAATTTATACTAGTTTGCATCAGAGGTAAATACAAACGAAAACGAATTTTTACATTCTCTTTTGTATACTGATATATTATTCAAGCCAATAGGGACCTTTAAAGAATTCCCCGTCCGCCCAAAACGTTTTGCAAATCAAACAGCCCTGTCCAGGACTACGGAAATTTTGAGCAGTCCTAAAATCTGTTGCAATCAAAATAGCATTATCCATTTCCGAACCATATAAGTCAGCCCCTGCAAAATCGGTACCACTCAAAATAGTTTCGTCAAGGTTAGCATTTCTGAAGTTAGTGCCTATGCAATCAGCACCACTCAGGTCAGCTCCACATAAATTGGCGCCTTCGAGATATGTACCCTGGAATCTTTCGCCATGATCTTGTAGCCCAGCCGCATGGGAATTTGACCGCAGGAACATTGAGGTACTAGCATGTTGTACTAGAAACTCCTCAAGAGCCTCTTCATCACCAGGTTTTAAAGTCTGAATTGTAGGCATCTACAATATCCAAGAGTCGTTACTTGTAATACATTATAATACATAAAATGAGCATATCCATTACCAGTTGGAGAGCCAAGAATGAAGAGTAACAGCAAGCTGAATCGAGTGTTGATTGTAGGCGGAACTCATGGGAACGAGTTTACTGGAGCATATTTGATAAAAAAGTTCCAACAGTTCCCTGAATTAATTCGTCGCGAAAGTTTTAAAACATTAACGTTGTTTGCTAATCCTAAAGCATTTACAGAAGTAAGACGATACATTTCACGAGACCTCAATCATTGCTTTTCTCGTCTTGATTTACAGGATACAACACTTTCCTGCTACGAGGATTTACGAGCGAAAGAAATTGACCAAATGTTTGGATATAATAGTGAAAATCCGATTGATTTTATTTTTGATGTACACAGTACAACCACCAAGATGGGCTTGACGCTGATTGTGGACAATGATGATTTATTCAGTTTACAGCTCGCTGCCTACCTCAGTTATATTAATTCTGAAATCAAAGTTTATAGTTTTGGAGACTTATATCCTAGCCCAAATCTTCTTCCATTGCGCGCGCTTGCTAAATCTAGTATTTGTATTGAGGTTGGTGCTATTGCCCAAGGTGTTTTGAATGCGGAAATTTTTTTAAAAACTGAAGCCCTTGTTTTCGCTATTTTAGATTATTTAGAAAAGTATAATATCGGAGAAATTCAATCTAAACAAAATACACTTATCCTATACAAATATATTGAAGCAGTTTATTTTCCAAGAAACGAACACGGAGAAATTCAGGCTATGATTCATCCTCAACTTGAATTTAAAGATTATCAAGCTTTGTATCCTAATGACCCGATGTTATTGACATTGGATGGTCAAACAATTTGCTACAAAGGAGACTCTATTGTCTATCCAACTTTTATTAATGAAGCAGCTTATTACGAAAAAGGCATAGCGATGTGTTTAACTCAAAAGCATCAAATCACAATTTAGACGATTATGGAATACAAATTTAGAGTTATATGCCAAAGCTAAATAGTACAAGATAACTTTGGCATAATTAAGCTTTATTTAAAACGGAATTTCTTCATTTATGTCAAGTTCGTCTTTGTTTATAGCTTGATGTTTTTTGGTGGAATTTACAACTGCTACACCTTCAATTTCTCCATCTGGGTCTATACCGTGTTGTTTGAGGAAAGCTTCTGCTTCAGCTTGTTTTGCAGAACGTGAGTTTTTACGAGGTTTTTTGGAGCCAAGATTGTTTGAGTGCAAACCAACTTTGATTTCTGGAGGTGTTGAGTTAGCTTCTACTAGTTTTTCGGTTTGCTTGTGAATAATTTGGATTATTTGTGAAGCATGATTAGGTACTTTGCAGTTAATCTCTAAGTCGCTTAATTCTTCATCTTCAGTAGATTCTAAGTCAGGGTCTTGTACGTATTGTTTGGACATAAGTGTTTCTGCGTGTTCAAGACTGACTCTTTCTTCAATTGCATTTGCAACTGTTTCTTTGTCTTGACGGTTCCACTGTTGCAATGCCTGTTTGACTTGCTCTGTCGGCGCCATTCGAGAGCGTTTGCTTACAAGTAGGTCTGTAAATTCTTCTGCGAAAAACTCTAAAATTTCGCGCGTTCTTTCAATTAAAAGGTCTATCTCGCTTTTACCGCGAAGTTTGATTTCGGAGTTTAATTCGATATCGATTTCGGGCATGGCTATAATACCGTTACCAAAACTTTCCCAGTACATTTTGATAAAATCTTCCCATTCGGGTTTCCAAACTTCAGCGAAACGGCGCTCTTCGTCGTATGTTGCGGTTATCCATTCGCCTGTTGCATCAAATTTTCCTTTGGATACTTGGTAATCTTGATAGGCGCCGGATTCGTAGTGTTCAGCTTTTATTTCCATTTTTCGTAAGCCCCACCATAGTTTGAGTCCGCCGTAATAGTAAGCGTTAAATTCGTAGCGAAGCTTTTTGATTGTAGCTTCGATTTCTCTGGATTTTTTAGCTGCTAGTAAGCATTTAGGGTCATATTTGCGAGTTAAATCAGGTTTTGGCATTTTGTTACTCCTTGGTAAATTAACTTATTTGAACTATTGATTTTTCACCCCATTAATTTTTTACTTTCTATTTATTTACTTTTTTGATGGAATGAAAAAGCCTCCGGAAATCAGATAATTCCGAAGGTGAGAGTTCATTTGTTTGGTAGTTTGTAAGGTACAGAGTGTTAGTAATAGGTGTTGAGAAACCTGGTTACTTTTTTACTGCTGCTAACGTTGGGGGTTTACGGGGGAAAAGATGGCGCCTAGTGCGGTCAAAATCGCTACAGAGATTTTGGGCACCGCACAGGCGTGCAGCAAGCGAGTAGGGCGAACGTGGAATAAATGACCAACAGGACATTTATGCCGCGAAAGTCGCCCTACGACACTTGCTGTCTCAAAAATTGGGTGAGGTGTATAAAGTTCAATGTGACACCTAGCCAATTTTTGATGACCATGTTTTCTCCCGTAAAATGAAGAAACCAGCAGCACGCCTGGGTGTGTGAGGGGTGGCGCGAACGCCCTCACATATAAATAAATGGCGTGTCAGCGCTAACAAAATTTTTTACAGGGTGGATAATATTTTTTCTTCAGGTTTTTCTTGGTATCCGGGGCGAAGGAGTTTCATTTTTAACTGTCCTTGGTCAATGTAAAAGGCGCCTTCGCTTAATAAGTTTTCTAGCTCGTCTTCCATTTTAAAACTAATGCTGTTTGCTTTAATTACAGTTTGGATAAAGGTTTTATCTGTTCCATCGGAGGATTGAAGAAAATATCTGATGCTGATAATTTGGGTGCCTTCAATAACAGAATCAAGTAGAACTTTATCAGTATTTTGGGAGTTGACGATTATTTTGATACCTGTGGGGTTTTGCATTTTGTAGGAGGGGTAAAATATAATCTTGAATACAAGAATCTTGTTTTGCCTCTGTGGTTAAGGTGTTATTACCACAGAGACGCAGAGTTTACAGAGAGGGGGTTTGTGATTATGCTGTGAATTTTGTGATGGCTTCTTTTAGGGCACGGTGACGGTCGGAGTCATTAAGAAATAGGATTTTGGTGTTGGAGATAAGTTTCTGCAGGTCGGATTGAAATCTTTCTTCGTCTGCTGCTGCTTGGTCGGCTTGGGGATTGAGGCGTAGAGCTTCAGGAATTAAAATTTTATAGCTTATGGGTATGGATAACCTTACTTTGTCGTCATCTCGTTCAAATTTAGACACCCATTTGTAGCATTCTGCTATTGCTTGTTTCATTTGGTCTATTCTATAGAATTCGCTATATTTGAATCTAGGTGTATCGTAATTAAAATGTCTTTGTATTGACACGTAATATTCCCCTTTGAGGAAGCCACGCATGATTAATAATCTGGGTTCTCCTTTTAGAGGTTGGTGTGCGATACCATTGACTATAATTCTGGATGCTGCCCACCGTTTAGCTAGTTCTTGATGTTGAGCTAAAGATTGATAAGAACTACCACAACCGTTTGATACTGGTTGAATTTGCTCGCATTGAATATCTCTAAAAGGGTCGATTTGATGGTCGCACCAAAGTTGATTATTATACCAGCGGTATTGACGAACCTTTGTACAGCGCTTGCCTCCTAGTACATCTGGTGAAGCGTCATGGTCAGTTTCGATGATGGCTACAGGCGCCTCTATTTCGGTTAATGAAGGTATTTCAACAGTGAATTTTCCTTCAAATTTTTCTGGTCTTGGTTTACGACAGCGTGGTGGGATAATATCTTCGGTGTAAGTGAAATTCCAAGTGACTTGCATAACTGGTATACCTGTTTTAATTTTTCACCCCCTGTAGAAATAGAATATAATTTTTACTAGTATTTATAAACTATAAATTTTTTACATATGGATTTAGAGCAGGAAAAATTTATTCAGGAAGCTGAAAATGAAAATACTTCACCTGAGCGTTTGCGTGAGCTTGCTAGTACAAGCGTAGCATTAGCAAGGGTAGTGGCACAAAATCCAAGTACGAGTCCAGATGTTTTACAGTCGCTGCAATCTCATGCTGATTGTATAGTGCGACAAAATCTTGTAATGAACCCTAACACGCCACCATCATTACTGAAGATAATAGGAAGGCAACTTCCAAGACATTTGTTTCAAAATCCTGCAATTGACTTACTACTATTAGAAACTCCTGATTTACTCGCAGAAAATATTTCCACCATTTTATGCAGCCTTGTTAAGCGGTCAATTGTACCATATTCAGTTTTAGAATATGCTGTTAATTACCCATCAGAATCTGTAAAATTGGCAGTTATAATGAATTCTCAAACGCCAAAAAGAATTATTGACGACTTAGCAAAAAATCAGAATATACGTGTATCTGAAGCAGCACAGTTACATATTAGTTGTGATAATAAATGTGAAAATTGGGAGAATATCGCGCAAAAAGCTGCAACTAATATATTCAAAGATACTTCAATCAGTTTTGAAAAATCAATCAGTATAATTGCAAAGCATATTCACGAATTTTCTAAAGATATTCCTCAACATTTAAAAAATCTAGTATGTGATACAGATGTTGCTGAGATAAAAGAGGTTGAATTAGAAAAACTAGCTAACTCCAAAGACTTAAAAGACCGAGAGAAAGCAGCAAAATATGCTAAGACACCTACGCACCTTCTTGAAAAACTTTCAGAATCAACTGCTTACAGTATTGCTTGGGCACTTGCAGGCAATCCAAATACACCAGGTGATGTTTTAGTAAAGCTATTAAGAAGACCTGGCAATCATAGTAATAAGCTTGGAATACATATAGCTTATAATCCAAACGTCACGATAGATTTGCTAGAAGAAATAATTAACAAGTATAAACACAATAAAGTTGATGAAGCAATTGCTAATAATCCTAAAACACCAGCTTATATTCTTGAAAAACTAGCTACGAATAATCGTGTAAACAATGCTACTCACAAGGCAATAGTTTTAAACTCTAATACTCCAATCTGGGTATTGGAGAAGTTAGCGAGTGAGTATGTAAAAAGAGCTTTAAAACATCAAAATGCTGATAATAGTATCCTTGTAGGAATAGCAAATAATCCTAAAACTCCTAAAAAGGTTATTAGAGATTTGTTAAAAAGATTTCGAGAGAAGAATATAACGTATAGTTTAACTTCTGGCGTTGATAAATTTGGTGTTATGAATCCGCATGTTTCAAGTAGTTTTTTAGAAACTTTACTTTTACGTCAGACAGATGTATGTCAAAGAGAAGCGATTGCCCGTCATCCTAATTTAGGCGAAAGTTTTTTAAAAAAGTTAATATTAGAATATCGTAATACAGATTCAATTCGCTATGCGGCAGCTGAAAATCCGAATACTCCGAAGTATATTTTGGAAGTATGGGGACTTGATATTTTGGATAAATCGAAAGGAGGGATTTCAAATATAGAAGTATTAAAAAGAATTGCTAGCTCACTTTATGCACCAGAACCAATTTTAGAAGAATTAGTGAAGCATGACAATAAAGATGTTCAAAAAGCGGCTGCAATGAATCCTTGTAACGATGATTATATTTTAGGAAGTTGGGAATCTTCCTATTATTACAGATTAGGCGAGCTAGAAGCCAGTCTTATTCGTGAAACTAAGTTGCTTGAGAAATGGGAAAAAACTATACCTGCATCTAGTCGTTTAACTGTTTTGTTAAACCCAAAAGCACCGATAGGAATTTTAGCTAAAATCTCTCGCTCTCTTAGTTGGCTGGAACGATATGCAATTGCATCTAACCCTAGCACACCTGAATTAATTCGCCAACGTTTAACTAAAGATGCTAATCGAGTTGTACGTGCAGCAGCTGAAGCTAGCTTACGTTCAAATTCTAGCTTACTTACTAGTTTTAATGAGTAATTTATGGTTTTTAGTAGCGTGTACCATGTATTTTTTAACGTATTTTGGGACGGCTAAGAATTAGTAACTGCACCCGACCATCACCTGTATTAATTGCCAATACTGGAGGACGCTGATTAGTCTTTGCTCCTGATGGCATTGCTGGGAAGAGATATACCCAGCTATTGTTCTCAATTAGCAACCGCCAAACAATTGGTTGAAGAGGATTAGTTGTATCGTTTGTTTCTCGTCCAAAAATCTGCCTAAACTGATCTACATCTCCTATGATGCGGGAGTTTTTTAGAGGAGGATTAGTTAATAGGTCATCTGGATTACGCCCTAAAGCTATTTTATCACTGGGGCTAACTAGGGTAACAATAGGTCTTGTAGAGGTGTTATTGACTGCATCTCGGTAAGCATCAGTATTACCCTGCCAGCGCGCTAACCAAAATAGAGCAACTAAAATCCAAGCTATAATAACGATTTCATGACGGAAGGGCTGGGGAAAAAGCTGGGCAAAGGAACGTAACGGCGCCCATAGCCAAAAAGCGTGCAGTTTTTGCGTGAATTTACTGCTTGATAACTTTGATGTGCTAGGCGGAATGTTTGGATTAGAAGAGCGAATCAACCAAAGAGTGAATTTAATCAACACTACTGTTATAATTACAACTAGAATTGTCCGAATAAATATCCCTAAATCACCAAGAATAACTTGAATTGGTACTAGTAAAAATGACTCTACCGATAAGTTTAAAGTATTAATTTCGATTTCAAAGAAGCCAAAGTAAGTCCAGCGATATATCCAGCCTGTAAAGTAAAGAAAAATACCTAATACGCCGAGTAGACTGGCAAAGCTGCCAAGAAGATTAGTGTTGGTGGAATTTTGAGGTGCTGGGGACATAAATAGTGGTAAAGACTACTGAATGTATAATTTAAACTGGTATTTGCTTTAACTAAGATAGTACCCGTGTGGGTACTATTATCTCTTGTCAAATTTTATTAAAAATTATTTCTGGGGCTACGGGAACATAAGGAACTTTTTGTAATTCTATTCCGATAGCTTTAAGTATATTTAAGGATAAGCTGCTATATTGCGCTACCCCTATACGCTAGTATTATTTAAATTTATGAGAGTATTATTCAAAACACTAATTTTTGCCTTAGTGCTGGCTGGTGCCGGAACGGTGGAAAATGTACAGGTAGTGACTGGCACTCAAATAGCCCAAGCGCAGAAAGCAGTTAGGGCGCCGATACCTTTGGCAATACCTACAACTGCGGATGTGATACTGAAGAATGGAAGTTCGATGACGGGACAGATAATAGCTTTTGACCCGAACAAGCAAATAATTCAAATTTCCCGTAGTCGTGTTTCTCGCTCACTGCAAATTGCCCAGATTCAACGAGTAACCTTCAAAAAACAAGATGCTATAGTTTATACCAGCGATGGTAAGCCGATGGTCATTCGGGGAGATGATAACTCACAGGCTCAACAAAGCATTTGGAAGAATATTCCACTAAATGCGTTTTGGTTTCTCAATGCTAGTAGGGGGCAAGCAAGCGTAGACCTTGCAACAATAATGAATCCGAGAGATATCCGTGGTATTAAGGGAGTGGCTGCTAAGAGTTTATATGTAGCGGATGAGATTCAGTTTCAAACTGCTGGAAAGATGACTATCAAGGTAACGCCTACTGACCTTTAGGTTGGATGGTGCTAGTGCTGTTTTTTATGTGTCACTAAAATTATTATATTATTAAAGATGAAATTTTAATGCAACGTATTCTTAAAGTTTTGTTGGCGGTAGGAATTAGCTTGGCGCCAGTTGTTATGCAGTTAACTATTCAACCAGTATGGGGACAAATTCAAAATTCTCAGATAGAAGCGCAAAAACTTTTGAACCAAGCGCAGAGACAAATAGGGCAAGGACAATCACAGCAGGCAATAGAAACGTTAAAAAAAGTTTTAGCAATTACACAACAACTTAAAGACCAAAGGCTGGAGGCAAATACTCTAGTTGCAATAGGTTCAGTCTTCGGCATTATTGGGCAGCCCCAGAAAGCATTGGAGTTTTATAATCAAGCTCTTGTAATTAATCGATCTGTGGGAGATCGTTCTGAAGAAGCTAATACCCTGGGTTTATGTCGCCTACAACGTCTACAACGTATGCAAATCAAGCCTTTAACCTTGTTGTCGTTTTCTACAACGTATCGTGTCGTTACTTAGTTAACATCTCTAAAAAAAGTATCCAACCTTCAGTACAAGTATAAATTCAAACATTCTTATTTGTCAGACTGCATAAATTAATTTTGGATGTTAGGTTTCCAACATTTTTCAATAGCATATTTTAACCATGCTGCTGGCTTATAAATCTTCTGACAAGCTTGAGCTTCTTTAAATGCTTCTATAGCATCTAAAACAATTTCTGGTGATTTAGCTGCTTTAATAACTTTAGTTAAAGTTGAACTAACTTGAATACCAAGCAAATCAAGCTGTTCTTGAATTTGCAAGTTAATAGTTGAGCGTGAGCCTCTAGATTTTGCTAATGGAATTACCTTGTTATTATCTGCTTTAGACATTGAATTTTGTTGTTGAAGCTCTGACAATTGTGTTTTTAATTTTTCATTCTCAATTCTTAGGCGTAACGCAATATCCTCGGAAAGTTGAATTTGGTATAACCTACCAGCTAGACCTTCATTTATTCGACGTAATCCATCGATTTCTGCTCTCAAGCGCTTGTTATCTTCTCTTAGGTTTTGAATAATCACCGCCTTAGAATTATCTGATGCTAATGGTGGTTGTTTAGTTGATAAGCGTTGTTTTTGCTGATTGCGTAGGCTTTCAATGCGACTTCTAATTTCTGGTTGTTTATACAAGTAAGCAGTAGATACTTTGGCAGAATGGGCAACAGATGTAAAATTAATTTCTTGTCCTTGTTTTATCATCTTTTCAAGAGCTAGCTCTACACGTGATGCTGTCACAGCTGCTTTTTGTGCAGCTGAGTGTTGTAATGCTTCAATCTTTTTGTTATTCATTATTCAACTCCAATGTTTTAATTACCTTCTCTAAGTTTTCTTTCAGCGGCATATTCTTTTTAACTTGTAAGTTCCAACCAAAATCTTGAGCTTTTTTTAAAATATTGTTAGTGCGCTCTAGAGTCGATTTTAAAATTGGTAAGAAATTTTTATTAGTTCTCCAGTGCGGACAGTTATAACAACCTTCAAAACCAGGGATATCGCAATCACCTAATACTTTTGGTCTTGCACAATATCCATGCTCTAATGCTCTGGCTTGTACATTATTTTTAAACCATTCTAATTCATCATTGCCATCAATAATAGTTGATGAAACTTCAATTGCTTGCCCCTGAAAGTTAACAACTCTAGATTCATAATATTTTTCTACCTCTTTTCTTAGTGTTTGGTCATGAATATGAGCATACACCTGAGTCATTGTTGGTGATTCGTGTCCTAAATATCTTTGGACAATATGTTGTGGAACCCCGTTATTAATGAGACGAAAACCGACTGTGTGGCGACATTGATGAGATGTAAAAACCCATAACTTACCATTAATATCTCGGATATCTTTTTCATATACTAATAACTTTAAATTTTGACAAAATGCTGCATAACTTATTGGTTTATATTTAGATTTATATCGCTCAGAAACAAATAAAAGATTACAATTAGCATCGAATGTATTTTGAACATACTCTTGTTGAGCTTGAATAATTCTAACTACTTCTAAACAAATAGGAACGGTAATATATTTTTTAAATTTAGACTGATAATACTGTAAGAGATACTCTCCTGCGCTATCGGTCATAATACAATTCAGCTTTAGATTACATAGTTCACTAATTCTCATTCCGCACTCGATGAGAATCAAAAACATTTTTTGATAAACAGGATTTTTGATGGATGATAAATTATCCATAATTTGTTGAATAACTTCCTCTGGAATATACCGAGGCTTTAAGGAGCGTTTATTTTTTGGAAAGTCGTCATTATAAATCACCTTATTACCAGTTACATTTACCCACTTCTCTCTAAAACTGACTTCTAAAAAGTCTCTTAAATCAGATATAAATTTATGGTGATTCTTATTACTTGCATAAACAGTTGTTAAATATCCTAAATAATCAACAATTACTTGACGATTTATCTCCGATGCTTTAATTGTCGGGTAGTGTAAATACAAAAATTTATTAAATATCTTCAATGATAATAACTTATGATTACAAGTCCCTAAAGCAATTAAAGGTAATTTGTATTTAATAAATTTTTTAACTGGCAGATAAAGCCAAGAAGCTTTTAAATCAGTAAAGTCGAACCAACGATACCTTGTTGCATTAGTATCTTTCTCCTCAAATCCTAACTTGTACACATCCCAAATCTCTTTCTCATATTCATCTCTATCATCATAAAAGTCTAATAAAAACTTATAAATTTGTTGAAATTTGTAAATACACTCATCTTCTCCTTTGTAGGTTTTTATTTGATTGCTACTCAATAACTTAGAACTCTGGCGCCCATAATATTTCTTTGTTGCGATTAGATAAGTTCTCAAGGATAATACCCATTCATCTAATTTCTTATCTAAAAGAGAATTAGAAAGTGAATGTTGACTGTGTAGCCACTCACATATTCTATTTATTTTAGAAGCCTTTTGATGAAGACTTTTTAAGTTCCAGTCTTGATTAACAACTTTTTGGTAACAAAAAAATTTTATTTCTACCTTTGTTCGACCAGGACATTTTTCAAAATGTAAGCAACTTCCTCGTATCTTAGAACTTCCTTTTAAAGGATTTGAGGCTGGAGACCATATATCTTTAGCCCAGTATTCAATCAATTGAGACTTCATATACTGGTATTTTGCTTCATTACCTGAAATAATATAGTCAATAAGCTGTTTATTTGTTTTCGATTCTTTCATTGTTTTTGCTTCTCTCGGTTTTGTAAATATTCTTTGTAAGCTAATTTCAAATCTTCATCTTCTAGGTGGACATAAGTGTTGATAGTCGTTTGAATATCACTATGACCTAACCTCTTCTTCACATAAGCCATGTCAACTCCTGCTCTTATTAGGTCAGATGCATGGCTATGCCTTAGTAAATGAGGATTTATCTTAGTTCCTATTTTTCTTGATAATCTTCTGAATAAACTGTTAACAGTTTTATATGTCAAAGGTTTACCCATTTTATCCTGATTATGAGCTTTGATAACTACAAACACAAAGTCGCAATCAATATCTGATGGATACTCGTCTATTAAATAAGCACAGTACCATTGCATCAGTTCCTTACTCACATGAACTGTTCGCTCTACTCCGGACTTTGCTCTAGCATGATTTACATTATCTAATCTTGGCGCCACACGAATTTCACATGCGTTACCAGTCACCATATCTTCATGCCTTAGTCCTAATGCTTCGCCTATTCTTAACCCTGTTTCATACAGCAGTTTAATTAAAAACTTATCACGTAAAGTATTACACGCTGTAATTATATTGTCAACTTGTTCAGGTGTTAAACATCCTGGGAATGTTTTTGGTTCTTTTATCTTTAATAGTCGTGTTTTAACCTCTTTTTCTTTACTAATGTGGTGTAAAAAAGGCTTATATTTTCTATTTGATTGTAACTGATAGCCGTAACTATTAACGCCTAAATTTACCCCGATACGCTCTTGAAACTCATAAAATCCACAAACTGTTGTCAGGCAATGATTGATTGTCTTCTCTGAACGCTTGGAAGAACTTACCTTAATTGATAACACGCTTGTATACGGATTTCTCAGCCAGTGAATAAAGTTTGATAGTTGTTCTAAACTTATTTCTTGCCAAGAAAGTTTTGAATCTCTCAAAAACTCCCAGAACAGTTTGAGATTGTAGGCATAAGCTTGAATCGTGTTTGGTGAGCGCCCTACGCTGTCTAAATAATGCAGGTACTTCCCAATTGCCTCTATCGGTAAACAGTCATCACCCAAAACCATCCATACTGAACGGTTAGAGTCGCATATAATACCTCTTTGAACTTTCATTCTCATCCACCCTGAGCATCTTCGTTTACGTTGTAGTATTATACTACAAGACGATTAAAAGTCAAAACAGCGTGTAATTAGCAAGCTAATTAGCTACGCTGTTGTTGTTGTTGTTATTTAAAATTTGATGAGACATAACTGAGTAATGTAGGTTTGGTTTATAGTGAAATTGGGCAATTGAGTAAAGCTGCTACAAATTATGAGCAAGCTGTCAGGATAACTCTAGAAGTTCGTAAAGGAGTAGCTAGAAACGACCGCTCAGAATTTTTGCAGCAAGAACAAAAAACTCCTATCGCCCTCGTTGATATTCTCATTAGGCAAAATAAAGCAGATGCGGCTTATGAATGGGCTAATCTTGCTACAACTGCTGACTTGATTGATTATGCTCGCTTGCTTAATGCTAAAGTTGCTAACCCTGATGCTCAACGAGCTATTGATGAGTGGAACCAGCTTTATGGGCAGCTACAATTTTTACGTCAGCGCTTACAGGAAAAATTTTCTGATACTCTCTCTCAACAAATGCGAGAGCTAGAAGCTAAAGTTAATCAGCAAGCCGAAGTTATCTCAAAGCGCTTTCCGGAAGTAGCAGAATTGTTTGAAACTACCCCTACTGACATTGCTCAACTTCGAGCTAGTATTCCAGTTGGTACAACGGTAATTCATCCTGTTTTACTAACTAATATTAAGAGTATTCCAAATACAATTGCTTTGTTTATTTTAACTAAAGACAAGCTGACAGTAAAGCTTGTACCTGTTAATCCCGCCGAACTTGATAATTTACTTACTCAAACTCATGCACAACTAACAAATCGCTTTGATAATAAATATCTTGATAATTTAGAAAAGCTTTATAACTTATTGATTCGTCCAGTTGAAGCTGACATTAAGGCAACTAATCCCAAACAACTTAGCTTTATCGCTACTGGAAAATTACGCTACATTCCCTTTGAAGCTCTCTACAACAACAAAACTGATAAATATCTGATTCAGGAATACCCCATTAGCTACTTGACGCGCCTCTCTACCCATTCTCTTCAAACGACTCGGACAAAAAACTCAATATCTGCTAGGAAGGTTTTAGCTCTTGGCAACCCAATTCCTAAAAATCCTTTGGCATTACCAGGTTCTGAAATTGAGGTCAAAAGCATCACTCAAATGATGCCAGGAAGTGAAGCAATAATTGGCAGCAAAGCTACACTTGCTACATTCAAAACTCAGGCGCCTCGTTTTCCTTTGCTGCACTTGGCAACACATGGCTGTTTTCAGCGAGGGGGCTGTCCTAAATTAGGGTTAGAAGAAAATGTTCTCCTGTTTGCTGACAAAAAACTTAATATTGCTGATGCGGCTTTGTTGGGTTTGAACAACACTGATTTAATTACCCTTAGTGCTTGCCAAACTGCCCTAAATACTGATTCTCAAGGAAAATTATTTACTGGTGATGGCGCCGAAGCAATAACTGGACTTGCATATTTATTTGAGCGCGCAGGAGCTAAAGCCGTTCTTGCTAATCTTTGGAGCATTGAGGATAAAACGACGCAGGAAATTATGGTGCGGTTTTACCAAAATATGAAAAAAGGAATGAGCAAGGGTGAAGCGTTGCGCCAAGCGAAGTTAAGCCAAATTGATAGTCATCCTTTCTTTTGGTCATCGTTTGTTCTTATTGGTAATGCTGAGTAGGTGGTGTTGGGCAAATGCAAAGCACGCGAACTTACTTACTAGTTTTAATGAGTGATTTATTCAAAGTTTTAGGGTTGCAAAGCGGACAAAAGCTTACAGGGCTATGGCGTTTTTTTAATTGTCTTTCTGTTTCTTTAGTACAGTTAGACCAGTGACGAACTAGTTGTAGGTCGTATTTATAATTTTGCACTACAGCACGAGTAATTTTGGCGCCTGACCCGTTTCGATGTTCTTCTAATCTTTGTTTTAAGCTTCTGTTAGTGTAGCCTAAGTAATGTGCTGCGGAACCTTTCGAGTTGTCTAAATTGCCAATTTTTTGTGAGAAGTGGATTAGGTAGCAGTAACCCATAATTTTCTTGTTAATTTAAAGTGATTTTTCAACCACCTAAAGCAAGATTTATAGTTACGGTTCTATCATTCACATATTCCTAACTCTTTATCAATAAAAGTTTGTTCAGCTACTAAAGCTTTTAGTTCGGTTAATTTAGGAAAAGCTTGTTCTTTCTGACTTGACAGATCATCAAAGGCTTGTTTCAAATTTTGAAGTTGATTCTCAATCTGTTTTAATTCTTTATCAATACCGTTATTGACACAATGTTCTAGAGCGGAAATTGTAGCCATTGGGGTTTGTTTTATAGGGATGTTGTATGTGGCATTTTTGACTAGTTGAAGTGTACAACCTGCAATGTCGTGATGAATGAGTAATTCAAAGTTAGCAAAATGACCTAGTGGAAAGGCGCCGTATTGTTTATTAGTTTGCAAATTGCGCGCGTATGTATTAATTATTTCGCCTGCTACTATGCGTTTGTTGAGTTGTAGTGTTGTACCATCGTAGGTACGGAGTTTGATGGTGAATTTATTGCCTGTGGTGGATACGGTGCCGCTTTTATCAGCTTGGTGTTTGGCAAGTTTGGCGGTTGCTTGTTCTATTTTGCGGGGGAGATGTTCTAGTTCTCGTTGGATAGTTATTTGCTGGTTGATGTGGTCGCGTTCTTCTTGGAGTAGTTTTGCGACTTGAGCATCTAGTTCGACTTTTCTCATTAAGCGAGGGTCGCCGCTGGCTGTTGCCATGACTTCGGCGTAGGATAGGACGATATCGGTACAGTCTTCGATGCTGCGGGCTGTGTTTTTACCAGTTAGGGCAGCTTCGATAAATTCGGCTTTGGTTTTGGAAGTTTGATAGAGGTAGCCATCTGGACTTAAGCCTGCTATTTTTTTACCTTGGGCATCTTGGTAAGGTTTGCCTTGGGTGACGTATCTATATATTGTGACTTTGGAGTTGTGGTTGCCTTGACGAACGGAACGTCCCGCACGCTGGGTGTGGTCGGTAGGGCGCCAGGGACAATCTAGATCATGAGCGCTGATAACATAGTTTTGAACGTTTGTTCCAACTCCCATTTTGGCTGTGGAACCAATGAATACGCGGATTTTGCGCTGTCGGACGGCTCGGAATAGTGCAGATTTTTGTTCGTCGGTTTTGGCGTCGTGAATAAAGGCGATTTCTTCGGGAGGGACACCACGCTGTATAAGTTGATTTTTGATATAGCTGTAAACGGAAAATCTATGTGAGGAGTTTTCTTTTGGTGTGCCGACATCACAAAAAATTAGTTGCGTTAAATGTTCGATTTCGGTAGATTTCCAAATATTAAATACGTTGTTAATTGCGGCATCAACTTTACTGTAAGATTGGTGTAGTGATTGTATTTGCTCTGAATCAAGAAATTCAGATAGTACGTCTAAAGGTAAGCAACGTAGGTCTACAACTCCTTGACGAATATGAGTTGTGATACGAGGCATGTTGTCAACGGTTGGGTCTACTCTTCCTGCTTTGATTGTTTCCGCGCGTTGAGCAACATAATTGAAAAATTCAAGTTGTTCGGGTGTGGCTGGTACTTCTTGAGTTATATATTCTTTTTCTGGTTTTGGTAGGTTTAAGTCATCGTCAGTTAAAATATCAGCGACTTGCCAGAAAAATTGGCGCCATTCAGGAAGGTTATTAAATACAGCAAGTCGGCTTTTGATTTCTAAAGTTCCTTGTGGTGTAATTTCGGCGCCTACTTTTACTTCGGCAAAGTTAGATACCCAAGCATCAAAGTGTAATAGATTTTTGGCTTGTAAAGTTTCGTATTGTAAGTAAACTTGATTAACCCACGCTTCAGCTAAGGTGTTAGTGATGGGAGTAGCGGTCATTAGAGTAATACCTCGACCAGCACCGTGTTTGTAACTCATGTAACGGGTTTTCATGAAGAAATCTTTGGCACGGTAAGAGGCGCCGCTGGGAATACCAAGAACTCGGTTTAATTTGGTATTGAGTTCGAGATTTTTGACTTGTTGTGATTCGTCGTAAAATATCCAATCTATGCCTAATTCATCGAAGAATACTGTGTTATCTTTGGTTTCAGCGTTAGCAACTGCATCAATATTTTCTTCGAGTCGCGCGAGTTTCTTTTCGAGGTTTTTCGTCACCCTTCTAGTGCGCTGACCGTTACTTTTTGCAGCAAGGTAGTCGGCTTCTACCATTTCTGATTCTTCTTCTAAAAATTGACTTATGGTATCTGGATGTAAGAGCAATTTGCTAAAAGCTGTGTGGCTAATAATGATTAAATCCCAGTCTCCAGTGGCAATACGAGAAGCTAATTCACGTCGCTTTTTCGCTTCCATTTCGGCACTACCTGCTATTAATAAGCGCATTTGAGGGTACATTTGAATTGCTTCGCTTGCCATCTGTTCGGGTAGGTGATCCATCACAACTAAACAAGGTTTATAGGAAATTCCTAAACGTTTAAGTTCTTGGCTAGCAGCAATTGCTACACTCGTTTTACCTGCTCCGACAGCGTGACCAATCAAAGTATTACCAGAAGCAACAATGCGCCAAATAGCGTTGAGTTGATGAGGGCGTAATTTGCTACACCATTCCGGATTCATTAATGGAAATTCTAAGTGTGAACCGTCAAATACACGCGAGCGAAGGCTGTTATATTGTTGGTTGTAAATTTTGGTAAGTCTTTCAGCGCGCGCTAAGTCACTCCAAATCCAACGTTTGAAAAGCTCCTTCAAGTTTTCTTGTTTAGATTGGGCAATGCGCGTAGCTTCGGAGTTTTCAACATATTGGTCTTCTATTTTGTCACGAACTACAGGAACGCGCAGGTTTAGTGCTAACTCGATAAGTTCGTGCGCCATTACCCGCGTTGTACCATAAATCTGACTGTTGTTTTGCAAAGTGATAAGATTTTTACTGACTTCGACTTCCCAGGTAGCGGTAGATTTGTAGTGGTAAACGTGAATATCTTGGGGTGAGACGTTAAGAGTTTGAGCAATAAAATCTGCAACATCTTGACTAGGAATCCAAGGAGAACCTAAACGCGCGTAAATATCTCCTGGCAATAATTCAGGAGGTTGTACTTTTTCTAGTGCTTCGACATTGACTATTAATTCTGGATTTGTTTGTACGGCGCCACGGGCAATTTCAAGTTTACTTCTAACGTTACCCGATAAATATTCATCTTCAGTTACCCATTGATTAGTTTGTGGGTCAAGATAAATCAAATTCTCTTTTTGTAATTCTTCAATAATAATTTGTGAAGGTTGTGACCTTAGCACTGCCATAAAATCAATATCAACTCGTCCTTTTTCGCTTAAGCTGTAGATTAATGCATCTTTTGCAGTCGCAGCAACAGTTTTAGGTTGGTATTCACGAATTGTCCGCTTATTAAAAATATCTGTTTTGGTAGCTGTTTCTGTATCTGGGTCATAGTTTTCGAGTGCAAGCAACAGCGGATACTCTGGGTCTTCAGAAAATACACGACGATTACCTAGAGAGTGTAGATATCCATAGCGTTTGATGAAAATATCGTAAGTATTATTCAGGTGTTTTTGTACTTTGCATAACTGAGTATCACAGGCGCCGTTAATTTGGGCTTGAAAGACTTTTTTAACAGCTTCCCGCAGTTGAATTAACCAGTACAAACGTAGCCTTGGTACGCCAGTAATATTTAACCGTTGTAACCGTCCTTCAATAACTTGCCAAGATTCGTTGTTATACCAGACATATGAATATGGTTTGGTTTTTGCTTGCAGTTCTTCGGGGATAAGAATTGATGTTGATTTTTTAGATAATTTTTCCTGGCGCCGATAAATATCTGTAGGGAGATAAGAAAATGCTGTTTTGATTGCATTACTTAAATCTCGTCCATCACTTTCTAGACCAAGACGACTGGCGCCACCATAAAGTTTATCTATACTAAGTTTACCTAGCAGCATTTCTGGATGGTTTTGGTAGTAGCAAGGCATCATTAGTGGGGAACCATCAGACGATATAATTTGGCTTTCACAGAGATTAAACCAATCAAGCGAAGATGCTTCTGAATGCGCGCGTTTTTGGAGAATGATTAAGTCGGTAGTGACTTGAGTGTTGGTGAATACTGAAAAAGCAGTGTTAGGTAAACGCATTGCCCCTATCAAATTGGCACTTTTCGCTAACAATTCGCGTACTGGTTGGCTGCGACGAGATTGTAAAGTTCCTACCGAGGTGATAAAAGCAATTAATCCACCAGGACGGATAAGGTCAAGTGTTTTGATAAAAAAGTAGTCGTGCAAAGTGTAGATTGGCAGCAATTCTCATTTTAAAAAAAATAGAGTATTAACCCCGATTTTGGAATTGCCGATATAGTACTAAGTAACTATTTTTTGATACCGAGAGGATAACTAAAAAATAATTGGGTCGAATAATTGAGTATAAATACTTAGTAGAGTACAGGACTGCTTGAGAACAAACGGGGGAAATCCGGTGGGATAGCTTGGTTTTAAGATAGAGACTTCAATGGAAATAAAAATTTATAATTGTTGCCAGATGATGTAAAATCAGTGAGTAAAAAATATGACAGTGTATCAAATTACTTAAATATGGCTACAAAAGAAACGACTCTAGAAATCCCTGAATTAATCGAATTTTTACGGTCATCATTACATAATTTACCCGACGAAAGGAAGCCAGGTAATAATACAAAATATCAGGTAGAAAATGCAGTGATGGCTGCCTTTTCGGTATTTTTTACTCAATCAGAATCTTTTTTAGACCATCAACGCTTAATGAAAAGTAATAAGGGAAAAGATAACGCAGCAAGTTTATTTTCAATTGAATTAATACCGAGTGATAATCAAATAAGAAACTTATTAGACCCGGTGCCAGCTAATAATATTTTTATGGTTTTTCAAAAAGTTTATGAATGGTTAGAGGAACAAGGAATTTTGAAAAAATTTTTCTACTTAGGCGAAGAACTTTTAATAGCTTTAGATGGCACAGAATATTTCTCATCTAATAAAATTAATTGCCCTCATTGTAACTGTCGTAATCATCGAAATGGAACTACAACTTATTTTCATGGTTGTGTTACGCCTATTATAGTTTCTCCCAATCAAAAACAAGTGATAAACTTAGAACCAGAATTTATTAAAAAACAAGATGGGCATCAAAAACAAGATTGCGAAAATGCGGCTGTTAAAAGATGGTTAAATCAGAATCATAAAAATAAGTATGGTAAGGCTGTAACCCTCTTAGGAGATGACTTGTATGCTCACGAGCCGATTTGTGAGTTAGCTTTAAAACAAGGTTATAATTTTATTTTTGTTTGCCTTGAAACATCACATAAAACTTTGTATGAATGGCTAGATTTCTTAGACAAGAGTGGAGAAGTTACAACCATTGAAAAGAAAAAATGGGATGGGAGAAAGAATCTAATTTATCGTTATCGCTATGCTTCTAGACTTCCATTAATGGATAAAGACTCAAGCATAGAAGTTAATTGGTGCGAACTAACTATTATTAATGAAAAAACAGAAGAAGTTATCTACCAAAACAATTGGATAACGAATCATAAAATCACCGAAAATAATGTTGAGGACATTGTTAATGCAGCGCGCAGTAGATGGAAAATTGAGAATGAAGGCAATAACGTTCTCAAAAATCACGGTTATAATTTAGAGCATAACTTTGGTCATGGTAAAAATCATTTGTGCGAGTTATTATTATCCTTAAATTTATTAGCTTTTTTATTTCATACTGCTTTAGATTTAGTTAATTTGACCTATCAAAAAGTTCGCGAGCTATTAGTAACTCGAACTACTTTCTTTAAAGATATTCGTACCTTACTAAAATATTTATTTTTTCAAGATTGGTCACATGTATTTTCATTTATCCTCACAGAGCATGTCCCATTTAAAAAGGCAAATTCTAGTTGAAAAATATTAATCTATTGAAAGATTAGGTAAAAGTTATTTATTCAAAAAAATAAAAAGTTGTTTATAATTTCATCTAAAATTATCAGTTGAAATCTATTTTTCATGGAAAAATTTATTAAAACTTGTCTATCTTCAGCTTCGGATGATAATTATCTATCAAAAAATGATGCTTCGGCACAAGTTCTCTATTTAAATAACAGAATTTTCTCTATTTTTTTTCAAAATGAGAATTGCTGGTAGATTGGTAGCTTGTTATACTTTGGGTCGTGAGGGGTAACAGTGCTAAAAGGTACGTTGCCAACAGCTAAATCAAAGTAGTTTTGAGGAAGCATTACGTCCTCGAATCCTTTAATATAAATATCAGCTTCGGGGTAAAGTTGCTGGGCAATGCGACCTGTAACAAAGTCAAGTTCTATACCTGTCCATTGTGATGCTGCGTTAATATGTGGAGGCGCCAGTCCCAGGAATAAACCAGAACCCATACTTGGTTCCAAAATGCGACCTCCAGCAAAACCTAAGTGTGTGAGACCTTGGTAAATTGCTGTGATAATTTCTGGTGTAGTGTAGTAGGCGTTAATAATACTTTTTCTCGCAGCTTGGTACTCAGCAGGTGTAAGTAGTTCTTTTAACTGTGTGCCGAGATGGCGCCAGTCAGGTTTTAGCGGTTCTGAGAAAATATCAGGTGCGGCGCCCCAACCTAAGTATTCAGAGAGGATTGCTTGTTCTATGGGTGTGGAATGACGGTGTTCTTGGTCAAGTTTTTTGCTTAACTCAATTGCTTTGAGGTTGTTGGCAGCTTTGGTTTTTATACTCCCTTTTCCTAATTGTTGAGTGATTTGAAAGTTTTTGGGAAGGGTAGTTAGGGGTAGAGAGGCATTTAAAGGTTGGTCGAATAAGGATAGTTGATATGCTTGAGTCATTTTTACTTTGCTTGATTTTTCAACCGAGGCAAAGTGTTAACAATTTGATATAGTGGTTTTAATTGATTTGTAAGAAGTAATTTTTGTGTGGCGAACCGCAAAGGACGCTTCATAGCGCAAAGGAAGAAAGGAATTTTGTCTGTAATAACAAACAAAATCCCCATTTTTGTAAGTACTTTTGAATCAGTTAAGGTTGAACGAAGAGTCTATTTCTAGCTGATATTCCTTGTCGTTATAACCGCTCATATACCATTGGTTGTCAGGATATTGAGGCTGCGAGTTTAAGCTATAATCTTTCTCGCCTTTTTCAAACCAGTAGAGTATCAAGTTATCTAGCTGGGATTTTAAGGAAGTAATTTCTTGGCTTAGTTCTTGGATTTGATTTGGCATTTTACTAATTATTTTGATATTTTTCACCCTAAACAAATAGTTTTTATTAATATTAATTTTAATTATATAAGTTAAAGTTTATTGATCTAACGTTAATATTGTCTGCCGTCTAGCTTTTCTGCCAATTTCATGCTTAAACTAAAACGGTATCGTTGGTGGTAAAATTTTACGTTCATTGTTTAAAGGCGCCTCGTTGATATACTTATCTATCAAAAGGTAGCAAAGGAGACAAGCATTAAAGCAATTGAACAAAGACTATTACTTAGTGGTTATAAAGTTAGTAGCATTAAATATAGTCTATGTATGAACGACTAATTTTAGTACATTAGTAGCTGTATATGGATACGTAACGGCAATGATTGGCGCCATTTTAGGCGAGTTTATGACTGTTTATCGAAAGTATATTTTTTACTATACTGAATCATAAAAGTATTTAAATTATCTCAGCAAGAGCGTAAAACATATATAATTCATTTGATCAAAGCCATAATTTATACATTGTATACTGTTAAATATATCCTTGTGACTCATGTCGAAATTATGACAGGTGAGTCTAGACTTACTGCTACAAAAAAGTTAGGATTTTAAAATAAGAATTTCTACTATCCAAAAGTCCGAGAAAGTAAGGTACTACTATAAATGATAAAGTTTGAAGGTGCAGCTTCAATTGTTAAAGAAGCCCTCTTTGCTAAAGAAGGTAAGGAAGCGAAAGCTTTGAATGGCGTTGAACTAGCAATCATTAAAGGCGCTTGTGAAGGTAAAACTTACCAAGCTATTGCTGATAGTTACTCTTGCAGTGTTCAAAATCTGAGAAATGAAGGTTGTAAGTTATGGCGCCGTGTAGGGGCAGCATTTGGGGAAAAGGTGACTATGAGAAATTTTACATCAATAGTAGAAATAAAATTGTCTCAAAAGTTAACAGAAAAGAGAGGGCAATCGTCTCTATTGGCAGAACAGCTAAAAGCTTTGTTTGAAGCTTTGAATTATCAGTTTGAGGATGAGCGATGGGAAAAGAACTTTTTTGAGTGGGTTATCCAAGTTCCAATGGGTCTAAGCTCCAGTTTAGTTTTAGTACGTGGTATTGAAGGAGAAGTTGGTATTAATGATGTTGAGACTTTCCGTCAATCAATTAACCAGCAAAAAACAAGTCAAGGATGGCTAGTTACTAGTAGTCGCATTAGTAAGCTTGCTTGTCAGGATATAAAAAAATCTCAAGTTCCTCGCCTCTTATGCTACACCTTTGATATGTTATTGGATGAGGTGATTAATTTTAGTAAATATATTGAGTGGCTAAAAACAGAAGTTAAAAGCCGAAAAATAGATAGAATGTATGTGCCTCTAGCTTGTATAAAGGATGAATTTAATCCAGATAATAAACAAAAAATTGGTGTTAGTCGTTACGATGAAAATGATGGCTGGATTGATGGATATGTTGATATTTGGTTGTATGATGCAGCGAAAGGACATCTTTCCATTTTAGGAGAGTTTGGAACTGGTAAAACTTGGTTTTCGCTTCATTATGCTTGGGTTTGTTTGCAGCGTTATCTTGATGCGAGAAAGCGAGGTGTTCAACGTCCTCGGTTGCCTTTAGTAATAACTTTACGAGATTATGCTAGAGCGTTAGACGTTGAAAATGTTTTGGCTAGTTTTTTCTTTCAAAAACACAAAATATCTTCCAATATAAAGGTATTCGATTTACTCAATAGAATGGGTAAATTATTAATGATTTTTGATGGGTTTGATGAAATGGCAGCAAAAGTAGACCGTCAAAAAATGATTAATAATTTCTGGGAATTAGCAAAAGTTATTGTACCAGGCGCCAAAGCAATTTTAACTTGTCGTACTGAGCATTTTCCTGAAGCTCAACAAAGTCGTGCGATGTTAAATGCCGAACTAAAAGCTTCGACAGCTAATTTAACTCTAGAGACGCCTCAGTTTGAAGTATTAGAACTGGAAAAATTTGACGACGAACAAATTAGGCGCGTTTTGTCCTTACGAACAAATACTCTGACTGTTGACACTGTAATGGGAAACCCACAATTGCTGGACTTAGCTCGTCGTCCGGTGATGACTGAGCTAATTTTAGAAGCTTTACCAGATATTGAAGCGGGTAAACCTGTAGATATGTCACGGGTTTACTTATATGCGGTGCGGCAAAAAATGGAACGGGATATTACAGCAGAACGTACTTTTACTTCCTTAGCTGACAAACTTTATTTTTTGTGCGAACTATCCTGGGAGATGTTGTCAACTGACCAGATGAGTCTTAACTATCGGTTATTCCCAGACCGCATTCGTCGTCTTTTTAGTTCCGTAGTGCAAGAAGAAAAAGACTTAGACCACTGGCATTATGACATGATGGGGCAGACAATGTTGATTCGTAATGCAGATGGCGATTATACTCCTGCCCATCGTTCGTTGTTAGAGTTTTTTGTTGCGCTTAAATTTGCAGCAGAATTAGGAGTATTACCTGATGATTTTACGGAGCTAGCCCAAGCGCGCTCAGATTTGAGTAGTAGCGCAGCACCTGTTGACTATACTTGGTCTAATTACTTTGTGTGTCAGTTAGATAAAACAGGTCGTATTGTAAAAATTCCACCACTAAAAGAATTTAAAAGCGAGTCTTTTGATAATTTGAGGGAAACTTTTGGAAAGGCACCGCTTACAAAAGCTATAATCGATTTACTCTTGCCAATATTAAATTATGATGAAAAAAAGTCTGTGATTGATACATCTTTGATTAATGCAATCACAGCAACAAGAAATAAAAGTGAGTATGAAGTAGGTTATGTTGGTGGGAATGCAGCAACACTGCTACTCAAGATGGATAGGTCAGCGTTGAAAGGAAAAGACTTTTCCCACACAGTAATTAAAGGAGTTGATTTTACAGAAGCAAACCTGTGTGATACCAACTTTTATCATGCGAATTTGCCTGATTGTGTTTTTCCTAAAATTTTAGGTCACATTTATGCCGTAGCATTTAGTCCAGATGAAAAATTGCTAGCTATGGGTGATAGTAATGGCACAGTTCATTTGTTAGAAGTAGCCAGTGGTAAAGAAATTTGGGCTAAAACGCTAATTATCGATAGAGTAAGTTCTCTATGTTTTAACCCAGATGGGACAACGCTTGCTATTGGTGGTGCGGATAGCACAATATACTTATACACTACTAACAGCGGAGAATGTTCCCATACCTTACAAGGGCATAAAAATTGGGTAAATTCTGTCGCATTTAGTCCAGATGGAACAAAGTTTGCCAGCGGAAGTGATGACTACACAGTAAAGCTATGGGATATCAAAACTGCTGAATGTTTATACACTTTGCAAGAACATACCGCTCAGGTAAATACAGTTGCATTTAGCCCTGACGGATTAACCCTTGCTAGTGGTGGAGATTATACGGTGAGGTTATGGGATATTAGAACTGCTAAATGTTTATACACTTTGCAAAAACACACTGCTCAGGTAAAGACAGTAGCATTTAGCCCTGATGGATTAACCCTTGCTAGCGGTAGTGATGACAATACTGTGAGGCTATGGGATATTAGAACTGCTAAATGTTTATACACTTTGCAAGAACATGCTGCTCAGGTAAAGACAGTAGCATTTAGTCCTGATGGATTAACCCTTGCTAGCGGTAGTGATGACAATACTGTGCAGTTATGGAACATCAAAAGCGGTGAATTAAAGATAATCTTGCAGGGGCATACTAGTTGGGTAGGTTCTATCGCTTTTAGTGCAAATGGAGCAACCCTTGCTAGTGGCAGTGGAGATAATACTGTGCGGCTATGGCATGTTAATAGTGGCGAATGTCGCAATATATTTCAGGGAGATACAAGTGGGGTAAATTCTGTTGCTTTTAGCCCAGATGGATCAATTCTTGCAAGTGGTAGTAACGACTGTATAATACGGCTATGGAATGTCGAAAGCGGCAAATGCTTTCAGACATTGCAGGGACATGCGGAGGAGATTAATTCTGTTGCTTTCAATTCAGATGGAACAATACTTGCTAGTGCAGGTGACAACACAGTGCGGTTGTGGAATATAGGCATTAACAAACCCTGCAAAATTTTACGGGGTCATACTGGTTGGGTAGGTTCAGTAGCTTTCAACCCAGATGGAGTGACTATTGTTAGCGGTGGTAAAGATAACACTGTGCGTTTATGGAATGTTAACAGTGGCGAATGCCGCAAAATTTTACTGGGTCATACTAGTTGGGTAGGTTCAGTAGCTTCTAGTCCAGATGGAACAATGTTTGCTAGTGGTAGTGAAGATAGTACTGTTCGGCTGTGGAATGCCAACAGTGGCGAATGCTGCAAAATTTTGCAAGAAAAAACCATTTGGGTTAACTCAGTTACTTTTAGCTCGGATAGTACAACCTTTGCCTGTGGTGGTTCGGATAACATTGTGCAGTTATGGGATGTTAATAGTGGTGAATGCTGTAAAATTTTGCAGGGGCATACTAGTTGGATATGGTCATTAGCTTTTAGCCCTAGTGGAAAAACACTTGCCAGTGGAGGTCAAGATTGCACTGTGCGATTGTGGGATATTAAAGATGGTATATGCATCTACATATTAGAGGAGCATAACAGCCGAGTAAATTCGTTAGCCTTCAGCCCAGATGGGGAAACTCTCGCTAGTGCTAGCACGGATGGAACTATTAAATTTTGGTGCATGAAGACGGGTAATTGCCTCAAAACTATTATAAATCAAAGACCATGCGAGCGTTTGAACATTACAGGTGTTCAAGGATTAACCAGTGCAGAAATTACCTCGCTCAAAACATTAGGCGCCTCATCAAAGTAAATTTAGTATCTTTCAAGATTTGAAGGTGCCAGTTGCGTAAGTCGTGTTTATAATAGATTCAATACATATATTAATAATAATGCGAATAATGCTTCAAGATGCGTTTTTAAAACGAATTCAACTACAGCTATATCCAAACAGAAAAGGAATTTATGAAGAAATCTGCTTTCCTTTACGTTGGCACCCTCAAAATCACGAAAATCCTCATACATTTATTGAAAAGGCAATGGGGAAACAACTCAATTTGAATGTTGAGGATAAAAATTTTTCTTTAGGTATCAATATGGTTGTTAGTAGAGTTGCTGATAAAATATTGAATAAATTTAAGGAAGAAATGATTGCTGATGAGTTTCGTGTAGATCAAATAAACCAAAGGGGACAACCTCAAGATAGGGGTCAAACTCCTTATGGCGTTACTTATAGATGGTTATGGGAGAAAAAATTCCCGCGTATGGCTTGGGATTTAGCTAAAGAGGTGGCTGTTCCAGTGAGAGATCAAATGGAGATGATACCTTATGATCAACCAGTACCTGATCCTGATGAACGTGTGATTATTACACGTATTCCCAAAGAGGAAACATTACAAAAGGGAAAAGACTATAGATTAAAATTGAATTTATATGATACAGGTTACTTGTTATTGATTAATGAAAATGTTAATGGAGAGAAATTCTTAATTTCTCCCTCCAAAGCGTATGCTGAGATTCCCTCTTGTCGTCTCACTGAACCATTATATTTGCCCCCTGATGATGATAAGCATCGTGGTCCTTTAGCTTTTGATACAGAAGAAGAATTATTTTTAGCAATTGTAACGGATAAAGAGGTGAAATTATCTTGGATAAATGAAAAATATTACAATGAGGATGTTAGTTTGAATGAACAGCGTTTATTAGAAATTTTTGAAAAGGTAGGAAAAATGTCTGATTACAAGGCATATAAACGTTTCTTCTGGATTAAGGCTCAGGCTGATTAGTTTTAATAAAGACTAAGTATAAGGGTGCCTGCCAAAGTACGTGTAAAAACCTGCATTACGAACTTTAAAAGTTTTGGTACGCGCGTTGTAAACAAGGACTCTTTTAATTATACTATAGCAATTTTTTAAAAGAAGACAGGATAAAGGTTTTAAGATCATCTTGCTGGAAATTGCTCGTATCTCGGCTCAATACCATATTGAGATCAATCACTCGTAATCGTAGTTCTTAAACTGCTTAAATTTTTTTATAAACACTATTTAAAGACTGTAAGCAAAAGTCATATGTCATTAAACTTACCAGAAGAGAAGCAAATTCCTGACATCCAAGTTTACTTTGAAAGTCAGCATCCGCAAACATTAGATTACTACGAAAATATATTACATGAAAACTACTACGAACCTTCTGTCTATGATACACTGCGATACTGTCTACAATCTTGGATTCTTGAGAAAGGCTTGGAAGGGACTGGCTTTGGATTATATCAGTCAGGTTTATATGAGCAAGCAATTGACAGCTATAACCAAGCTCTAATACATAAGCCTGATAACCATCATATTTTGAATAACCTGGGTGTGGCGTTCAACTTTATGGATCGACACCAAGAAGCAATCAGCAGCTATGATAGAGTTATTAGCTTAAAGCCAAACGATAATCAAGCTTGGAATAATCGAGGCAATGCCCTTCATATGCTAGGTCAACACCAAGGAGCTATAACTTGTTATGATAAAGCTTTAAAGATTAAATCTAATTCTCATGCAGCTTGGAATAATCGAGGCAATGTGCTGTTTAAATTGGGTCAATACGAAAAAGCCATAGCTAGTTATGATAAAGCTTGCAAATTTGAACCTGACTATAACGAAAGTTATTTTAAACAATCAAAGGGCAACTTGAAACAGAAAAAAACTTTCAAGGTTTCAGAATCTTTTTACATTGTTTGGCATCAGCGTGGCAATGCACTGTGTTGTTTAAATCGCTATAAAGAGGCGATTGAAAGTTATAGTGAGGCTTTAAGATTTGTACCCACTGAGTATGAAACCTATTACAACCGAGGTAACGCGATGTCTAAGTTGGGTTATCATAAAGAAGCACTAGAGAATTATAACTCTTGCCTAAGATTTAACAAAAAATGTTTTCAAGCCTTGGTTAACAAGGGTAATGCATTATATTCACTATCTAATTATAATGAGGCAGTTAAGAGTTACGAGGAATCCCTACAATTAAAGCCCAAGGACTACCGTGTTTTGTATAATAAGGGCAATGCTTTGTTTAAATTAGGTCGATACCGAGAAGCAATTAACAGTTACAGAGAAGCTTTAAAAATAAACAATAATTATTATCCTGCTTTGAATAATATGGGTAACGTATTATTCCGACTAGATATTTACTCAGAAGCAATTGTTTGTTACGAATCGGCTTTAACAACAGAAAATGATTATTTCATTGCTTTATACAATATGGGTAATACATTTAGTAAATCTGAGCTTGATTTACCTAGGGCAGATAAATGTTATGAGGAAGCTCTGTCTATAAAACCAGAGGATTATGCTGCGTTAAATAACCGAGCCAATACACTTGGGCACTTACACGACTATGCAAAAGCTGTTCAAACCTACAAAAAGGCTTTGGAGTACAAATCTAACAATCATGCACTTGTTTGGTCTAATATTAGTAAATTACATTTTAATTTTGGCGATTTTGAAAAAGCGTTAGAGGCTTATAAGAAAGCTTTAAAGCTGAATCCGGAAGACCATAGTTTATGGTATAATATGGGTACTATTTTGTACAAGTTAAGTCGGTATCCAGAAGCTCTTGAGCATTATAAGCAAGCGTTAAAAATTAATTCAAACAACCATATTATTTGGTGTGATAAGGGAAATATATTATTTAAATTAGGACATTTAGAAGAAGCTCTTGAGAGTTATAAAGAAGCTCTAAAAATAAATCCAGATTATATTACTGCTTTGTGTAACTTATGCCTTGTACAATCTAAATTAAGCCTTTATTCTCAAGCTTTCATTACTTATAATAAAATCGAAAGAATTCAAACAAATTACTTTGATGATTGGAGAGATTTTTTTG
This sequence comes from Calothrix sp. PCC 7716, assembly GCF_019977735.1. Classification (GTDB taxonomy): domain Bacteria; phylum Cyanobacteriota; class Cyanobacteriia; order Cyanobacteriales; family Nostocaceae; genus Dulcicalothrix. The sequence continues at coordinate 201,256 of NZ_AP025020.1, forward strand.
ATGCACTTTCAAATTTAGCTCGTTCATCAAAACAGAGTAGTATTAATTCCATCGAAAATTTTTTTAATCGAGGGGTATGGCTATATAAAGTTGGCATTTATCATGAGGCTATTGATTACTTTGACCGAGCCTTAAAAAGTAAAAAAAATTTTTACCAAGCTTGGTTATGGCGTGGAAAAGCATTGCATGATATGGGCGAATATCAAAAGGCTATTGACAGTTTTAAGCAATCCTTGAAATATAAAAGTGACTTACCCGAAGCTTGGTACAATATGGGTAAAGCATTATATAAAATAGGTCATTACCATAACGCTGTTGACAGTTTTAGGCGTGCATTAGAATTTCAAAGTGACTACTATGAAGTTTTATACTATATTGGTATAGTCTTCTATAAATTAAATCGTTATCACGAGGCAATTGATAGTTACGGAAAAGCACTGAAATTGAAACCTGATGATTTATATAGCCTGTACAATCGAGGTTTGTCACAATCTAATTTAGCTCGCTTAGATTTAAGTAGTAATGAATCAAAAACTTGGCTTAAGGGAGCAATTATAGATTTGGAACGTGTCTTAACAATTAATAAACAAACGTGGCAAGCTTGGCAGGAGATAGGTTGGGCACTTTTTTATCATTTAGGTTATGAGCAAGCTTTAGAAAAATGGCAAGAGGGCATAAAAGTAATTCGGTCAGCAAAACCAGTTAATTTGGAAGGATGTGGTGTTTTATATTATGCTTGTGGTTGTGCTAATTATGAATATAGCAAAAAACTGTCTCACACAAAAGAGCGTCTAAATTTTTGGCAAGAAGCCAGAACCAATTATCAAAAAGCACTAATATTTTTCAGTGCAAAAGACATGCGCGAGCGATATTTAGAAGTATTAGAGGAATTAATTAAGGTATGCCACAACTTAGGAGAAACAGCCCAAGTCAGAGCATTAGGTAAAGACGGAACGGCTATTTTACAACTATTATTACAAGAAACTACCTCTGAAAAAAATAAAATTAAACTTAAGAGAAAATTTTCTGGATTGGCAGGATTACGAATAGATAACTTAGTCAAATCATTTAGAAGAAGCCATCATGTTAAGGCTCTTGAAGAATCGGAGCAACATAAAAATGATTGCCTAAGTTGGTTTCAAGATAATCATAGTAATGATGTAAATTGTAATCCTAAATATTCAGAGATTCAAAAACTGTTAAACTCTCATACAGCTATGATTTACTGGTATATTAGCCCTGTAGCTGTTACAACGTTTATATTGAAATATCAACGACCTCTGCTAGTATGGCATTATCAGCAATCTCCTAATATTTTTATCCGTAATTGTCAACGTTTTTTAGCATTTTTATCAAATGTTTTCAGAAAAGAGCGATTACTTAAACAAAACTCTCTATCTACTGAGCAGTTACAGAAGTTTGAAACTTGGTTGGCAAACTGGAAGCAAAATGGCAAAAAATACCTCAAAGGTCAAGAAGGAGATGTTAATAGTACATTAGCAGAACTTGCCAATATTCTTGATATCAAAGAAATTTCACGCTATTTATCAGAAATTGACAATTTAATTCTAATTCCTCATCGTGACTTGCATTTGCTACCTCTTGAAGTTCTGTTTTCTAATCAGTTCATTACCTCCCGCTTACCTAGCGCTCAAATAGGTCTTGCAAAAGTTATTCATAATAGTAAGCTTAACGCAGAAAACACATTTTCCTCTTTCTCAACGCAACTAGAAAAGAATATTTCTTTATTAAGCGTAGAAAATCCACGTGATGATTTGCTATTTGCTAGCGTTGAATCATCTGCTATTTGCCAGTTTTACTCTCCATTTAAGCATCTGCGGGGTCAGGACGCTATAAAGGATAACGTCACTGCGGCTTTACAAACTTATATACCTCATGGTGCATTTCACTTTACGGGTCATGCTTTTCACAATATTGATGAGCCTTTAGAGTCAGCACTCTGCTTGGCAAATGAAGAATATTTAACTTTAAGAGATATTTTCCACCTAAATTTGAGTTGCTATCAACTAGCATGCCTCTCTGCTTGTGAAACTGGTATGACAGGAAAACGAGATTTAATTGACGAATTTGTTGGTCTGCCAAGTGGCTTTTTGAATGCTGGAGTAACTTATATAGTTAGCTCCTTATGGAGAGTAAACGACCTTTCCACAGCTTTCTTAATGATTAAGTTTTACGAAAACCTGCAATTTAGCGCAAGTGTACCAAAAGCACTGAATGAAGCCCAAACTTGGCTGAGGGATAGAACTCAAGCCGACTTGCTGGCGTGGAGTGGCAATTTATCTTTGGAACAAGAATTTAAGGACAAAATTAAAAGAAAGCTTGATTCTTATAAAAGCGATAAAAAGCCTTATGCTCTGCCATATTACTGGGCAGCTTTTTTTACTATAGGCTAGTTCCCGGTGCGAAACTCAAAGATAAATCTACTGCTAGATTACTAACGTACCTTTTTGCCTGTTCTAATGGTTTTCCTACTGGTAATTTATTCTCTAAGTAATAATGGTAAAACTGTCCCATTAAAATGGTAGTAGAGATATCATTGACAGCCTATAGACTCGCGATTAAAGTTTTTGCCCCGTTTGTAGAAATGCGTGCCTTAAACCGTGTACTGCTTCCCCTAATTTTACTTCCCCAAGACCCGAATCGCAACCTGATAAGACTACTAAGTCGGCACCACTTAAATCTAAAAAAGTTACTGCATCTTGAGCAGTACTCGCAAAAGCATTGTTATTACTTGTTATTACTTGTTACTAATCGTTATTAAAACTTCAATATTGCTATTAATAAGACCTTGATTAATCAATTGTTTTTTAGTAACTTGTTAACCAAGAGAGCAGCGGAACACATTTAGCAAGCTTCTTTATAAGTTTCATAGTCAGCAAGGATGAAAATTCCATGAGTACATTATTTTTAAACTCTGCAAAAATTAACATTTTATTTATAAATGTTGTTAATACTCTATGTGGAAATGATGATGAACCACCAATTGTTCCTACTAATTGATTATTCTCTCGACCAAAAGGCATAAGGAAGGTCTTGATAACCTCCTCTCTCAATTAACGTGAGTTCGACGGATATAAAAAGTAGAAAGCTTGTAGCATAGTAGCTTGAGCATATATACTGAGATATAGACGATATTTGTAACTAATATTTATTGAGAATTTGCTCTTAAGTGGCAAGAAAAAGCCGAGACTAAAAAAATATCTATTAAAATCAGGGTCTCGGCTATGTCTAACTCAAACTTAATGCCACAAAACAATCAAAATTCTGAAATAATAATTTACCCTCTTCAAAAGTCTAAGAAAATAAGGTATTACTACAAATGATAAACTTTGAAGGTACATTGGCAATTGTTAAAGAAGCTCTTTCTGCTAAAGAAGGTAAGGAAGCGAAAGCTTTGAATGGTATTGAATTAGCAATAATTAAGGGCATTTGTGAAGGTCAAACTTACCAAGTTATTGCTGACAGTTACCATTGCTCTGTTCAAAATGTGAGAAATGAAGGTTGCAAATTAATGTGCCGTATAGGAGCAGCATTTGGAGAAAAGGTGACTAAAAAAAATTTTACATCAATAGTAGAAATAAAATTGCCTCAAAAGCCAACAGAAAAGAGAGAGCAATCATTTCTATTGGACGAACAGTTAAAAGCTTTATTTGAAGCTTTAAATTATAAGTTTGAGGATGAGCGATGGGAAAAGAACTTTTGTGAGTGGGTTATCCCAGTTTCAATGGGTCTAAACTCCAGTTTAGTTTTAGTACGTGGCATTGAAGAAGAAGTTTGTATTAATGATGTTGAGGCTTTCCGTCAATCAATTAATCAGCAAAGAACAAATCAAGGATGGCTAGTTACTATAGCAATCCTAAATCATTAAATCATTTGTAAAAAATCACAGTTGTGAACAATGAATGTGCAGTAGAAAATAAAAAAGAAATCAAGCACAACAGGTAATATCATATCTGGTAGCATAATTATAATAAAATCGTTGTGGTAGAGATGTTACATGTAACGTCTCTACCTACAGGGGTAATCTTATTTTAATATTTCCTAATGACGGCTCCAGATGCTACCACCAAAATTTTCCCCGCCAGAAATTTTTTGAAGACGACCATGAGAAATTCCTAGGGTCATTTCTCCATATCCTCTAATGCCACCTTTCGGAACATCAGCCCAACGCCCAATTATCTTGTTTCCTGTGATTGTACCTTGAAAGACGTTTGACCACCTTTTTCCGCCATCGCTACTTTCGCCATACCACCAAATTTGATTTCCAACTTGACGAATAAAATAAACTCCACCATCATTGCAATTCCAGGCGCCTGTTACTCCACTTGCTTGGGCAACCATAAAGGAGGGTTTAATCTGTTTTGTTTCGCTCGTACTTTGTTCAATTGATTGCGCTGATACTGTACTATAGGTGCTAGCGGCAATTGTTATAGTCGTACTACAAATTGCTGCAATTGCTACAACATTTCTCAGTGTTTGCTTTGCAAAAAGTCTCATAATTCTATTTTCCCTGTAAAAGTATATGTTTCCTATTGGCGAGATTCGGGAGACTGAGGAGTATTGGAATCAGTTGGAGTATTTTGCGGTTCCCCAGTCGTCTGAGCTTCTGGTGTAGGTGTAGATGTTGGAGTCGGTAACGTATCTGTATTAGGTTGGCAATTTTTATTATTTGACTGAACAGTAGCACACAAACCACGTTTGAACATTTCATCGAGTAGTTCTCTGACTTCTATTGCTTGGCTTTTTTGTGGAATACTCAATATTCCTAATCCAAGACATATTGATGCCATGATTAGTCCTGTTTTATTCATCATTGAAGTTAAGCAAACTCATTATTGATTGAAGTTGTGAATAATTTATGAGAGAGTAGACTCCCAATTTCTGGCAAGAAGTCAGGAATCTCTCTTTTTCTCTAGTCTTTAAGCTCTACTGTCAAATGAAATGACTATCTACCAATGGGAATGACGAATGAGCTAGAGCAACCTCCAGCTACAGGATTTACAAATGACAAACTAACCTTATCTTTAAATTTTTCTCCTGGCACTTGATAACGAAGAGTAAAAGCTCCACGATGATTTGTTTGAGTTTGAGTTAAAATTTGTTGCTCCGTTTTTTTCGTAAGCTCGTGGTAGAAAGTTTCCTGAACTAGTACTGGGGTGTTATCAACTGGATGTCCATTTCGCCGTACTTCAAAACGAAAAGAGACGTATTCTAATCGCCCATACCGAGCTTTATTTGGCTGGATGGTTAAACTACACCTGTTACTTTGAGCAACAGCAGGATTGATTGTTAGTTGGTTAAGAATACCTGCCATAGGTAAAGCCAAAAGAGTAGTTAGGGCAATTGAAGCTGAACGACGCATCATGTTTAAGTCCTTATTTAGCAATTGAATCGGCTTTGGATTAAGAGGTTGTTCAAAAGCTATTTTTTTGTCAAATTAAACACAAAAAATATTGCTGATATCTCAGTAATAGCTTGAAACCAAGATAATTAGCACCCTTTGATTGGGCTTAAAATCACAATTTATACTTGCAAAACTTTTAAACATCCTCGTAATCAATGTCTACAGTGTGACAGATAAGCCCATAAATGTCGGTACCAAAAAGTAAGGAATTTAAAGTAAGAATTTTGATTACCAAAAAGTAAGGTAAAGTAAGGTAATGCTGAAAATATTAACACTCGTTTATTTTGCTGTAAGGCGCCTCTAATTGAAGATTTATAGGCGCCTGGTACTTTACATGCACAATAATGCGATACAACTATATTAGTTATAAGAATTAACCGAAGCAGAAATCGTCTCACTCAAAGCAGTGGGTGCAGTAGGAAATCAAGTACAACAGACAAGTGGTAGAGACGTTATTACCACAGAGACGCAGAGTTCGCAGAGAGGACAAGTTTGTTAGTAGAATAGGTTTTTATTAATCTAGTGGCTAACGAGTCTACGTATTTATACTTTCTTTAATCTTTCTTCAATGTAACAGTATTTTCCTGCAAGTTATATAAATTTTCCGTGAAATAATTTTGAACTATGCGGAAATGCTTGAATTTAATGATATTTGTAGATTACACAATGTTTATGGCTAAGTTGGTTCATAACGCGACTTCTCTCATAATGATGTGGATAGTATAAAAAATTTGTGTGTTACTTACTTTTGATATCTAGTTTTATCTTAATTCATTAATGCAAAGCATAGAATTCCATCATTGTTTGTGTTCTATCAGTTTGCTGACAAACATTAATATTTTGACTATTTTTTGATAAATATTTAATAGTCAAACAATTATTAATAAAAACTAAAGTCAATACAGAAGCAAAATTTAACAATGGAAAACTCAGCCTTAAATAATTTGACTAATAATTCTCATTTATTTGAGCCAAATAATGTTGCCTCTATTGGCGCCGAACCTTCACCCTTTCAGTCTCCATTTTTATTAAACAATAGGCAAGTATTATCTTCTAGTCTTACTATTAATGAGGGAATTATACATACTTTTAATTCTGATGGAAATTATTTACCATCACATTCAATAGAAGGTATTAATGTTACATCACTTAGAGGTACTAGCTTATCCTCAAAAGATTCTTTACTTGGTGATACTTTTGTCGTAAATGAAGAAGCTGCTAAATTTTCGGAATATATCGATATAAATCAATCGCTATCGCAGGCAATTTTTGAGATAAAAAACTCTTTAAAAGATTTTATTCAACAACCAAATCATATTGATAAATTACAAATAGCTTTTGGTACAAACTGGCAGCCAGAAACAGCTACAACTTTGATTAGAGACTTTGTAACTGGCGCCAATGTTCTGGATATAGAAATTATTGATGGAACACAGCTACAGTCTGCGGGAGCTTTTAGTCAGCAAACAAACACTATTTATCTTGCAAAATCATATTTAGAAGCAAATAAATATAATATAGCTGAGATTGTCCCAGTGATTACTGAAGAACTGGGACATTATATAGATACACAATTAAATCAAAGCGATAGTAATGGAGACGAAGGTAAATTATTTTCTCTATTAGTAGCTGAGAATGATTTGACATCACAGCAAATTCAAGATTTAAAATTAGAAAACGATTTTACAAATATAACTTTAAACGGTAAAACATTATTAGTTGAGCAGTCCACTAATGATATTTTAGGTACAGCAGGACGAGATAATTTGGTTGGTACTTCTCGAAATGACCGCATTACTGGTGGTTTTGCTGCTGATATAATTACTGGTGGTTTGGGCAGTGATACGTTTGTTTATAATGATATTAGAGATGCTGGAGATACGATTAAAGATTTTGAACTTCGTACAGATGTTATTGACTTGACGAGGGTTCTCAATAGTTTTGGATATAACAGGTTAAATCCTATTGGTGATGGTTATATTCAATTTAGCCCTTATTCTAAGGGAACAGTTGTTCTTTTAGATAGTGATGGAAGTGGTAGTTTAACTGCCAGACCTTATATTAATGTCGAGAATGTGACACCAAGTGAACTTAGTGGTTTTCCTGGTCATTTCCTTCCTCGGCAAACGATTCCAGCACCGAGTATTAGTGCGGTTCTAGCCAATGATACGGGGGTAAGTAATAGCGACCGCATTACTCTTGACCCTACAGTCAACGGACAAACTAAGGGAGCAACATCTTTAATCGGCAATCTCAACGGTAATGGTTTTATTGATATTAGTAATGCGCTGAACCCAGATGGCAGCTTTACTATTTCTTTAGAGCAGTATGAGGTGTTAAGTAAAGGGTTACTACCCTCTGGCAATTATACTTTGGAATTGAAGGCAGGTAATAGTTCTCAAGTATTTAATACAACTACAGTAGGTTTTACTTTAGACCGCAATGCTCCACCTATTAGTTTTAAATTGGCGCCTGAAAGCGATACGGGTGAGGTAGGAGATAACATTACTAACAAATATGCGGTTACATTGGTTGGTAAAACTGAGCCAGGATTGGAAGTAATATTGGTAGAAACCCAGCAGAAAGTTACGGCTGATGCAAATGGGAACTTTAGCTTTACAAATGTAACGATGCCGATTGCTGGTGAGGCGCCGTTTACAATAGTGACTGTGGATAAAGCTGGGAACCAGGGACGGGTGCAGCAGTTTTTGAGCAGGGAAGGAATTAATGGGGCGCCGGAGATTACTAGCACTCCTACAACGGTTTTTAATACCACTCAGCAAACAACATACACTTATCAAATTGTAGCGACCGACCCTGACAGCGATAAACTTAACTATAACCTTTTAAATTCGCCTCAAGGAGCAGAAATTGATGAAAATGGTTTAATTAGCTTTACACCATCAGGAATTTTAAAGCCTTTTTATGATTTGACTGTAGAAGTGAGTGACGGTCGAGGTGGTACAGATAGTCAAGCCTTTACTATCGAAATCACTCCGACACCAAAAAATAATAATCCTCAAATTGTTTCTCAACCAATAACAGAATTCGGTCTTTTAGCTTCTGGAAGCAACTCATCAAAAACAATAAATGCTATCGTAAGAGACTTTAAAGATAGTCATCCAAATTTTGAAGGAAGTGGTCCTTGGGGTATATACAGCGACATGGTAGCTAACAGATTGGGAGAGGATGGCAAGCCTATTCTTAATAATGGCTATGGTTTTATCACACCAAAGGATTTCTCACAATGGTATAATGATGTACCTGGTGTAAATCTAGCTACTCCTGCATCCATAATTTTATCAGAGACATCTCCAGGTTCTGGAATATATCAATTTTCCAGTAATAGCTATTTTCCTATTGATAATCAACTTTTTGGGAACGAAAACAGAGTACATAACTACCATTTTACTACTGAAATCCGTACTTCATTCACTTATAAAGGTGGAGAGGTATTTAACTTTAATGGAGATGATGATGTTTGGGTTTTTATTGACAATCGACTAGTTGTTGCTTTAGGTGGAGTTCATGCAAGTTCTTCTGGTTCGGCTCGTGTAGATACTCTAGGTTTAACAATCGGCAAAAGTTACTCAATTGATATTTTTCATGCTGAGAGACAAACTAGCGGTTCTAATTTTAGTCTCCAAACTTCTTTAGATATTGAATCAAGTCGGCGCTATGTTTACCAAGTTAAAGCCACAGATTTAGATAATGAATCAATTACCTATAAATTAATTAATGCCCCTGATGGAATGGAAATTGATGCTAAGAGTGGTTTAATAATATGGACACCTACTCTTAAGCAAACTGGTATTCATGAAGTAAATGTTACTGCTACAGATAGTAGAGGAGGCTCGTCAAGCCAGACGTTTCAAGTTGATGTGAGAATAAGTAATCCTGGCAGTATAAGAGGTAAGGTTTTTGAGGATTTAAATAATAATGGTATACAGGATGGGGCTAATTTGCCTTCTCCATTAGAAAAAGGTCAACAAGGTTGGACAGTTTATATCGACGAAAATCAAAATGATATACGAGATAGAAACGAACTTTTTAGTACAACCGATATAAATGGCAATTATATATTCACCAATATTCCTTTAGGATTTTATAACTTAAATGTGGTTCCGCAGGATGGGTGGAGGAGTATTCCATCTAAAGCAGTTCTTCTTAATAGTGGGCAAAATATTACTGATTTTAATTTTGGAATTGGGAAAGGTAATACCAATCCAATTATTACCACCGCCCCAATTACTACGGGTTCAACTAATATAAATTACATCTATGATGTCAATGCCTTTGATTTTGATGGAGATAATTTAATCTACTCATTGCGAACATCTCCTATCGGGATGAACATTGATGAAAATGGTATAATTCGTTGGGTACCAGGAACAGCAGGAGCATTCCCCGTCGAAGTTCAAGTAGATGATGGTAAGGGTGGGATTGCTACTCAACGATTTGACTTGGTTGTAGCGCTACCTGTTACAGATACAGAGGCGCCTGAAGTCAATCTTGGCTTTAACAGTTCGGTGTTGAAACTGGGAGAAACACTAAATCTGAAAATCCAAGGATTTGATAATGTTGGTTTGGCTGATTTAGACCTTTCGTTTAATGGAAATTCCCTAGCGCTTACTCCTGATAATATTATCAATGGTTTTATTAATACTGCTTCTCTTACAGTTAACCAAACTGGAGTATTTGAATTAGTCGCAAAAGCAACTGACTTTGCTGGAAATACTGATGTAGAGAAAATTTCAGTACGGGTAATTAACGCCAATGATAAAAAAGCACCAATAGTAGAGCTTGATGCAAGTGGATTTGACCCTTCCAATCTGGTGATTAACGAACGAACCAATATTATTGGAACTATTAACGATGCAGATTTGGAGTTTTACCGAGTTGAACTGGCGCCAATTAGTTTAATTGACATTAGTAATCCAGCAGCAATTGACTCAGATTACATAACTATTGCAGAAGGAAGGGGTAACGTTAATAATGGCATTCTTGCTCAAATTGACCCTAACCTATATCGTAATGATACTTACTATGTCAGGGTTTATAGTCAGGACTTTAGTGGCAATATTAATGTTCAGGGTTTAGTTTTAGGTATTAACAGTCAGAGTAAACCAGGAGAGTTTAGTTTAGATTTTACAGATTTATCAATTCCGCTAACAGGTATTCCGATTGAAATTACTCGCAGTTACAGCAGTCTTGATGCCAATTTCCAAGGTGACTTTGGTTATGGTTGGGAATTAGGAATGCAGGATGCAGCAATTGTAGAAGCATCTCCTACAGGGGTTGACTTAACACTTGATAATTTCTTTGGTGGTAATAGCTTCTCTGTGGGTACGCGCGTCACGCTCAATACTCCCGATGGTCGCAGGGTAGGTTTTACCTTTGACCCTGTAGTTGATGGGGTAGGACTTCTCGGTGCAAGATGGAAACCTTATTTCCGACCAGACCCAGGTGTTTACGAAACTTTGGAAGTTCCATATTTTCCTCTGAGCTTATACAGTGACGGTTCAACAGGTCTTTATTTATTCGGCTTTAGCTACAATCCTAGTGATTACACTCTTACCACCAAAGATGGTACGAAATACAACTACAACCAATATCAGGGATTAAAAACTGTTGAAGACCGTAATGGTAATACTTTAACCTTTGCTAATGACGGTATTACCAGTTCTACGGGTGTGGAAGTTGATTTTATCCGTGACGCAGCTGGACGTATTACTGAAATTATTGACCCTGATGGCAAATCTTTGAAATACAGCTACGATGCTAGTGGCAATTTAATCGAGTTTACTGACCGTACCAATAACGAAACTACTTTTAAATATGAAGGCAGGCGCCCTCATTATTTGACTCAAATCATCGACCCATTAGGTAGAACGGGCGTTCGTACAGAATACGATGCTTCGGGGCAAATTAGCAAGATATTTGACGCGGCGGGTAATGCGTTGGATATTAACTATAATTCTGCGGCATCACGTCAAACTGTTAGAGACCCATTTGGCAATACGACCACTTACGTCTTTGATAAGCGGGGTAATGTTGCCAGCGAAATTGATGCGTTGGGTGGAATAACAGCGAGAACCTACGATAGAAACAATAATGTCATCAGCGAAACTAACCCCGAAGGTGAAACGACTATCTACACCTACGACGGTCGCGGTAATAAGCTAACTGAAACCAATGGTGAAGGTAATACGACTCGCTTTACCTATAGGGGTAAAAGTAGCGAAGCTGTCATCAGCCGCCACGCGATGGCTGTAACCTTTGCCCCAACTAGATTTCATCAAAATTTTGGGAATTTACACAGCATCGAGTTCTAACCGCTCGTCCATGTTCAAGTGAAAGGTTCCGTAGGAATTAACGTGCTTCCAAATCAATGGTGTGAGCGCCCTTAAGTCCTCGTGCGTCATTCGTTTCATCCACACCGGGTCAGCCAAAACCTTCTGAATCATTAATGTGTTTATATATACTAAGCACATCTGTAGTAATGGGTTACTAAAAAACTAGGAGGTAGAGAAGTTCCGGCTACTTACGAACCTGCTGTTCCCTTGGGCTGATAACCCCAATTATGTTGAAATTAGTAGTAGGCAGAACTGCACCTAAATACCCTAAACCTATTATTTTGGAAGATTAAAAGATGAATTCAGAACTTGAACAGAAGCTTTGGAATGCAGGAAAAGGAGAGATAGCATATAGCAGAGAAACTTGGTATGAAATCATAGATGCCCTATTGGATGATTTTCATGAGTTTGTTAGGCACCCTTTTCAACGAGACCCTGAAATTAAATTAAATATTGAAAACCCGTATTGTCCGTCGTTTGGTCGGTGGATATGGACATTGGAGAGAGGAAACTCCCCTATATCTGTAACTTGGTCAGCCCTAATTGGTGGCGATATCGTAGGAAATGAAGAATCGGGAGATAGTTTTCATGTTAGTCTTGTGCTATTTTTGTTTGATACTACTGGTGACAACCGTTTACGACTAAAAACTGGCGAAAGCTTTCTTTCATTTGCTTTTCAAAAACAATCTAATGGTTGTGGAGGCTGGTGTAGCTTAGGGTGGTGTAAAGATGAATGGAGTGAATGGGAAAATCTTGGATAATTGATTTTACCTCATTTTAATTATGGGTACTAAAGCTGGCTCTTCGTATGTAGGTTAGAACGTGCGCTCGTCGGGTTTCATTGTACGCGCTTGGAATAAAGTCAAGTCTTAAAAGCCCTACCAGGCATGAGCTTTAGCCAAATTAAAATTTTACTGTTTAGTTATGAATAGAGGGTTGTCCTTTATTGCGTGGGCTATCTTTATATATGTTGTTTGATACAAGAATTGAGCTATGGATAAAAAAGAATTATTAAAGCTTTAAATTAAAAGATATCCTAAAATCAACTGTCACTACGAATACTGCCGTCAGGCATGATGGTATTGTGGAAAATAGTACCTTCAATATAGGATACTTTCCGCACGGCATCATAATTTAACAAAGTAATATTCAACGAAGACCCTAGGAAGTTTACTTCTTGCAAATTAGCTCCACGGAAATCAACATAGATGATGTTAGCTTTAGTAAAATTGGCTTTAATAAGGTTAGTATCTCGAAAATCAACCTCAATAAGTTGAGATGAGTTAAATTTAGCTTCATAGAGATTTGACCCCCGAAAACAAACACCTTCAGTCAAATAAGACTTACTAAAGTTAGCCCCTTGTAAATCTGCATCCCAAAAACCTATTTGAAAAAGTCTCGTTTTGCTCAGGTTAGCCCTACTTAAGTTAGCTCCTTTAAAAGATTTTTTAAACAAGGTCAGATTGCTCAAGTTAGCTTTGCTCAAATTGACTCCTTCAAAAGCAATACTGTCAAGAACAGCTTTTCTGAGATTGATACCACTTAAATCTATACCACTCAAATCTCTAGAAAATCTGTTTTTAAGATTAGCCCCAGCAAAATCTCTTTCTCCCAACTCGTACCTTTGCAATAACTCTTCAATATCCATTTCTAGGTTATTAGTACAAAAAAATTACATACATTTTTAGATTTCACTCACTTTCTTGGTAAAGAGAAACATCAATTCTATGGAATCGTGTTTACACAAGTGCGCTATCAAAGCATAACAGTCTAAACTTTTTAGATTTTACAGTATTTATTTACTGCCCGTAAATTGGGATTTGATTAAAAGCTTGCTGTGCGACTTCCTCCGCACGCCGAGAAGTTACTTTGGAGTAGCGTAGAGTCATTTGAATGTCCTCATGACCCATAAGCGCACGTAGTTCATCAATACTAACAAGACCGACTCTTTCGGTTCCAAAGCAGTGTCTGAGTTGATGAAAGCAAACACCCGACAATTCTGGAATATCATCAATTAGCTTAACCAAAGATTTATAAGCTGCTGCATAAGACAATCGAGAAACTTTATTAGTAAATTGTTGTTGAGCGGTAAATAATGCGCTTATGTTTTGGTGTCTATAATATTTTAAGTAATTATTTAGACTAACCGAAGTATGTTCACTGTAAAAACACCATCGTTTTTTATTTCGTTTTCCAATCACCTGAAACTTCCGATTGACAGTATCTATATCTTTTAAATCCAAGGCTAATATTTCCGCTATCCTTGCTCCACTGCTATGTAGCAAATGCACCAATGCATCTAACCGTACATCTTGTTTAACAGCTTGATATAAAAGATTTAATTGTACTGGTGTTAAATAACGCACTTCTTCATCACTATCATGCTCACCTAAATTAATATCTGGTTTGCGCCGTTTGAGTCGAAAAATTGGATTTGATTTAATATAACCCTGCTCAACAGCGAAGTTAAACAGTGCGTTAATTACTGCCTGATGCTTATGATGAGTAGTAAATTTTACCGACTTTATTGCATTTAAATATTCAACTAGTATTTCTCGGTCAACAATTTCAACCGACCAACGTCCATACTGTTTAAGTAAAGGTATAAAAATCGATTCATAGGTACGGATAGTTGAGCTTGCTAATTCTTGACGCTCTAAATACTTAGTCACTAACGTTGCTAAAGTCATACTCATTTTAAATATTTCTCATGTAAGTACTTGATTTTTTTGCACAAATATTAAATTAATATTATTTGTGCTAAAAATCACAATAATTTTATGAATGTTTCCATCGCGGATGCGGCGCCTGCCCCATCTGAACCATTGGGACGGTACATCCAGAGGGTTCGAGATTCTTTATCTTTAACTCAGGTGGAGTTAAGCGCAAAGGCTGGTATACATGTCCAAACCATCCGTAAAATCGAAGCTGGTGGAACATCCAGACTCAGCCACAAAGGAAAATCAGGATTAGCAGCTGCACTCGGTATTCCCCAGGAGTATCTCGACGCAGTAGTTAAACAAACACCTTTAGAGACAGTAACTGCACTGAAGTTTTGTCCCAAGTGCTGGACACCAGGGACGACACTTGACCCAATGTGGACATCTTTACGTTCAAAATATTGTTTTGCTTGTGGTACAACTTTACGTGACCGATGTGGAAGTTGTAATGAACGCATCATGTCGCTGAAATATAGATTCTGTCCATATTGTGGCGAATCTTATAAAAACTAAAGCGTTGTTTACGTTCTAAAAAATTGAATACCGACGGAGAAATTAATTGAAAAGACAATGGGACGCAACTGAGCTTGTAGAGCATTTCACCCTAATACCCGAAGAGGTGGCACTACTTGAAAATAAAAGTGAAGAGAATCGTTTGGGGTTTGCGGTTTTGCTCAAGTTCTTTCAGATGGAAGCTAAGTTTCCGCGTACCAGACAAGAAGTCCCAAAACTCGTTGTTGCTTATATTGCAAGTCTTTTAGGTTTGTCACCAAGACTTTATAAACAGTATGAATGGGAGGGGAGGACTTTTGAAAGGCATAGAGCAGAAATTAGAGAATTTTTTGGATTTCGGGAATTTACAGTACTAGATGGAGAAGAATTAAAAGCTTGGCTGTGCGAGAAAGTATTGACCTATGAACGTCAACAATCTCACTTAGAAAGCGCTTCTTATAAACGCTTACGCGAACTGAAGTTAGAACCACCAACTCCAGAACGACTTGAACGATTAATTCGGTCTGCGGTAACAACAACTGAGAAGAAATTCTGTACGAATATTCTTGGGCAGCTTTCTCTATTCTCGTTAAGGAAAATGGATGCACTTCTTGATACTAAAGATGGGTTTGATGATGACGAGAGCCACTTTCGCCAATCAGTATTTAACTTTCTCAAATCTGACCCAGGACGTACTAGTCTTCAAAGTATTTTCAAAGAAATATCCAAACTTCAATGTATTCGAGACTTACAATTACCGTTGAACTTATTTGATTTAGTTCCTCCGAAGATTGTTAACCACTATCGTCGGCGAGCTTCTGCGGAAACACCTCGTGAACTACGCCGCCATCCTGTCTCAATTCGTTACACACTGGTAGCTGCATTTTGTTGGCAACGTAGCCAAGAAATAACAGATAGCTTGGTTGAATTATTAGTGCAAATTATACATGGTATTAATGCCCGTGCCGAACGCCGTGTGGACAAAGAGCTTTTGGAAGAATTTAAACGGGTTGATAACAAACCCCGCTTGCTATTTGAAATTGCTAACGCCTCAGCTGAGGTAGTAAATGCAACTTTAGCGGTTAGAAAAAAATCTATTTGGGGAGAGGGGACAACAGCGTGTGCCAGTGACTCGAAGAAGTTTGGTTCATGGGACCAAAACCTAATGACCGAATGGCACATTCGTTACGGTGGTCGTGGAGTCATGATTTATTGGCATGTTGAGAAAAAGTCTGCGTGTATTTATTCTCAACTTAAAACTTGTTCGAGCAGTGAAGTTGGAGCCATGATTCAAGGCTTATTACATCATTGTACCGATATGGAGGTAAAGAAAAACTATGTTGATACTCACGGTCAAAACGAAATTGCTTATGCATTCTGCCGACTATTGGGTTTTGACTTAATGCCTCGTATCAAGCGAATTGGCGATAAAAAATTATCCTTACCATTCGCCGACCAAAAACAAGACTACCCAAACCTACAACCCATTCTAAAATCAGCTATCGATTGGGAACTCATCCGTCAGCAATACGACCAGATGATAAAATATGCTACAGCGCTACGCTTAGGTACAACGGAGGCGGACAATATTTTAAAGCGTTTTAGTCGCTCAACCGTCCAACATCCAACACATAAGGCACTTAATGAACTAGGTAAAGCAGTAAAAACTATCTTTCTTTGTCATTACTTGCATTCCGAAGCTTTACGCCGAGAAATTCATGAAGGACTAAATGTTGTGGAGCAGTGGAACGGCGCCAACACTTTTATTTTCTACGGTAAAAACAGCGAAATTGCAACAAACCGCTTAGACGAGCAGGAGTTGTCAGTTCTGTGTTTGCATTTACTACAGATGTGCTTAGTATATATAAACACATTAATGATTCAGAAGGTTTTGGCTGACCCGGTGTGGATGAAACGAATGACGCACGAGGACTTAAGGGCGCTCACACCATTGATTTGGAAGCACGTTAATCCCTACGGAACTTTTCACTTGAACATGAACGAGCGGTTGGAACTAGATGCTGCGTAAATTGAAAATTTTTTGCTGAAACCCACTTGGAGTATAGGTTACAGCCGTCGCATGGCGGCTGGTGACAGCTTCGCTACTTTTA